>JAVHLO010000013.1 GCA_031082105.1 Planctomycetota bacterium | reverse complement strand
GGTTCTCGGGGTTGTCCGCCTCGGGCGGATCCGCTGAGGCGGAAAGGTCTACTTCACTGCTCTTGCCTATCCACAGCTCTCTCTTTCGATCCTCCGGAGCTCTTCTTCGGTCTCACGGACCCGAAGAACGTAGCCGCTCTTTTGCAGCGAGTCGATCAAGTCCCGGTATAGCGAGCGCGCGGTCTCCCCGTCGCCGAACGCCATCTCCCGGCGCGCGCGGGCGGATTTCACATCGAGCCGCCTCGCGAACGGGGCGGCATCGCCGACGAGCCGTTCGGCCTGCGCCAACGCGTGGTCCGCGGCCTCCTTGTCGGCGGCCCCGCAGGCGGCAAGGCACATTGTGACATAGAGCGCACCCCGCTGGCCGTCGGGCGCGTTCGCCTGGTCCGCCGCCCGCAGCGCATCGCGCGCCAGCAGCAACGCCTCCTTGAAGCGCGCCTGCGCATACAGTGCCTGCGCCTTGATGCCCGCGAACCCGAGCTCCGTGAGTCTCGCGCCCCACCCGCGCGCGATTGCCATCGCGGCGTCGCAGGTCCGGTGGACCTCGTCGAATTCTTTTCGGGACAACTGCAGCGCCGCCAACGTGGACGTGGCGGCCTGATCTTCTATCCTGCTGTTCAGCTCGGCCGCCTTCGCCCTTGCCCGGGCGTCCTCGAAGACCCCGAGCGCCCGGTCAACCTCGCCCTTCTCGAGCAGGATCGACGCGATGTCGTAGGAAGAGACCTTCTCGCCTATCCTGTCGTCCGTGCGGACACACAGCGAGTGCGACTCCGTGTAGAGTTCCAGTGCGCGGTCGAGCTCGCCTCTGTCGGCATGGATCGTGCCGATGTTGTGCAATGACGCCGCGAGGTCGCGCAGGTTCCCCATCTGTTCCGCGATGCGCGCGGATTTCTTGTGAAAATCAAGCGCAAGCTCGATATCGCCCCTCTGCCGATACGTAATTGCCAGCTCCGACGCCGCCGCGACAACCATCTGTGCGTCGCCGGTCTCTTCCGCGATCGAAAACCCGTGACGGAGCGCGTCGATCGCGCGGTCCATCTCGCCCAGGGCCCTGTAGGTCTCGCCGAGGTTGACCAGGGCCATCGTCATACCCCACCTGTGTCCGATCTCCTCGCAAGTCTTGAGCGCCCTGGTCAGCATTGCCTCCGCCCGGGCCAATTCTCCCTTGCTGAGCAACGCGAAGCCGGCGTTGTTGAGCGCCCGGAACTGTTGCCACTTGTCGCCCTTGCGCTCCGCGTATTCGAGGAGGGCGGTGCTGTTCTCAAGGAACTTGTCGAAATCGCCCCGGAGCGAAGCGATCGCGCCGAGCCGGTCGCGGCCTTCGTACATCGCGGCCTCGCCCTCTTCGCCGTGGGATCGGGCGATGTCGATCCCCTCGGCGGCGAGCTGCTCGCCTTCGTCGAACCGGGACTGGTAGTTGGCCCTGAACCACCCGAACTCGAACAGCGCGCGCGCGCGTTCGAGGTCCGCCTCGAGCCCGGCGGGTTGCGTCTTCATCGTCTCCAGTAATCGTTCGTAGATCAGCGCGGCGTCATCGATCCTGCCCAGCCGGCCGAGCACGCCCGCGAGCTTTCGTTCGGTTCTCGCCAGGGCGGCGCGCGCCTTCTCGACGAGCTCGCCGGAAACGCCGGCCTCGATCGCCTTCCCGCAACGGTCGATTGCCTGCTTGAACGATGTTTCAGCCTCTGCGAACCGGCCCATGGTGAGGCAGAAGCGGCCGATGTTTTCAAGAACCTCCATCTCCTTATCCGCGGTCAATCCGACCTCGAGCAGCCGGCGGTACGCATCGAGCGCCTCCGCGGAGGCGTAACGGCGCGCGGCGTTCTCGGCCGCTGCCTCGCCGTACCGCGCGTATTTTATTTTCGAACCGCCTTCCCAGGCGAGCCGCGCGAGGCGTTCGATCTCCGCGTGCTCCGTCCGGTTCGCGCGCCGGATCTCGAGTTCAAGACGGGAAAGAAGTTCAAGGCTCAGCCTGCGCAGCCTGGCCGCGGGAATCCCGGCGCGGGCCATCTCCCTGACGCGGTCGTGGGCGAACCGGTAAGTCATCATGTCGCCGCTCGCCTCGTGACGAAGCAACCCTTTGCCGATCAGCTCGCCGAGGTCGATATGGCGCAGGCCCGGCTTCGCGGCCGGCTTCTCCCGACGGGACGACGTCGCCCGGGCGCGCGCAGCCGGTCTCGGCGCCAGGAGCCAGTCGATCTCGTCCTCGCGTGCCGCCCTGCCCCACACCGCAAGCCGTTCGAGCCAACCGCGCTCGTCCCTGCGCAGCCGGCCGAGCCTGCGCGAGACGACCTCTTTCACGCTGTCCGGGAGCGAGGCCGACTTCCAGCGTTCGCGGTCGACCTCCCAGCCCCACGGCCGCCATTGGAGTACCTGCTCGTCGACCCATTCGCGGAGCACGGCCTCGAGAAACAGCGGGTTGCCGCTCTTCTCCACGGACAGGAGTTTCTCGTTGAGCACGCCCGCGCCGTCGCCGAACATCGTGCGGATGAACCTGTCCTGGTCCGCCTTCGCCAGCGGCTTGAGCACGCGCTCTTCCGCGTGACGCTCGAAGATGAGCCGGCCCAGCAGTTTCTTCAGGTCTTCGCTCTCCTCGCCCTCGCGCTTGGTCGCAACGATGAGCAGCTTTCCCCCCTCCGCGCCGAGCCCGGCCCGCCGGCCAAGGAACTCCAGCAGCCTCAGGCTCATCTCGTCGGCCCATTGCACGTCGTCGAAGATCAGGATCATCCCTTTCCTGTTCGTGCCCTCGAGAACGAACTCGCTCGTCTTGTAGAGCAACCGGAGGCGCTCCTTTTCCGGGTCGAGGCTCTGCGGCTCCGCGGCCCCGACCTCGCCGGCGAGCGAAGGCAGGATCCGTTTCAAATACGGCGCGTAGGAACGGATCAGGCCCGGCGTCGCCAGGCCGGTATGTTCCCAGACCTCGACCTGGCGGCAGACCTTGTCGAGCACTTCCTGCGCGAGGCCGAACGGTTCCGGCGGGCCTTCATTGGCCTTTCCTTCCGCGACGGCCGCCTCCTGGGTCTGCGCCCAGATCCGGAACTCGCGCGCGAGCCGGCTCTTGCCGATGCCGGACTCGCCGGAGATCACTGCGACCCGCGGGCGTTTCTCTCCGCGCTGAATGCCCAGCCAGAGTCCCTTGAGCCATGAAAGTTCCGGGTCCCGGCCGACAAACTCGCCGCTGCTGACATAGCCTTTGAGCGTCTCTTTCGTCTCGAGCTCGTATTCGGTCCCGGCGATCCGGCCCAACGTCCGGATGACGTCGTTTGCGCTTGGCGGGCGCTGGCCGGGGAATTTCGCCATGAGTCTTGTGATGAGGTCTTCCATCTCCTGTGGCAGGCCGGGCACCTTCTTTCGGATGCGCGGAATCGGCGCCTCGAGGTGGGCGGTCATGACCTTCGTCCGGCTGTCGTCGTCGTAGGGAAGCGCGCGCGAAAAGAGCTCGTACATCGTCACGCCGAGGCTGTACAGGTCGGCGCGGTGGTCGACGGGGTCGTACTTGAGCACCTCAGGCGGGATGTACGGTACGGTGCCAATGATGGAGGGCAACCCCTGGCACGAGCGCCTTGACCGCGCGGCGCCGAAGTCGACCAGCTTTACCTGGCCGGTGTCACAGACGAGCGCGTTCTCGGGCTTTACGTCAAGGTGGACAAGCTCGTGCGTGTGGATGAACTGCAGGCCGCGGCAGAGCTGCACGATGAGCGGCACCATCTCCTGCCATGTCATCTTTGAGGTGGCGAAGAGGAGGTCCTGTCCCTTGAGGAGCTCGCACGTGAAAAAGTAGCTCCTCAGCAGTTCCCCGGGCCCTTCTTCGACGACGCCGTAGTGGTAGACCGTCTCGACGTTCGGGTGCCTGAGGCCGGCGAGCATTTCGAATTCTTTTGCGGGTTCTTGATCGAGGAGCATTGTCGCCATCGATTCGCGCTGTACGACTTTCAGCGCGAGTTGTCTATCATCGGAAAGGCTGTCGGCGACGAGGTAGATCGTGCCCATGCCGCCCTCGCCGAGGAGGCCGATGATCTTGTAGCGGCGGTTGACCATCTGTCCCTCGGCCGCGACGGCAGCTTCGATGAGCGGGGCAAGTTCTTCGCCGGGGACGGGGGTAAGGGCGTGCTTGTCCCGGGGGACGGGCCTGACCGACGGCGCCCTGCGGACGGCGTTGAGCAGTCGTTCGACCTGTGCGGGCCCGAGCAATTCGAGGGAGACGGCGACCGCAGTGACCGACCTGCCGGAATCGCGGCATGCGAGCCGGCACCGCTGGGCGGCGTCGGCCGTCATCAGTCCGCGCTGGACGGCGAACTGGAGGAACTGTTCGTTGGAGGCGGACGTATCCATGCCAAGTTGTTCCAAGGAACGACCGTTGAACGCCGCTTGCCGGTCTGAAGCCGGCTTCGGGTCTTGCTGCGGTCCCCTGTTTCCACCAGCTAAGGCTGGTGGCAGACGGGAGGCTGGCTGAAGCCGACCACCTCTGGAGACGCGGGCTATTCGCTCCGCCACAGAGGGTAGTCGCGCTTGCAGACCGATACTCGTCGGGATTGCATGATAGCAGCGCGGGGGGGATGTGTCAAGCGAGCGATTGGTGTCGAGTGCGGGGGGGACCGAAGTCATTTCGGCACACGTAGGAAATCCACCCGCCGGCCCGCACTATTCACGAACGTTTGTAGTAAGGCACGAAACCGCAGCGGAGTGCCGTCGATTCTCGATGGAAGACGCCATTTCGGCTGCGGCCCTGTCGCCCGATGTCCTCGGCCGGCCGCGTCTGGATTCCCGCTTTCGCGGGAGTGACAGGGGGACAGCGCAGTGCGGCAGGGACGTCCAGCCTGAGGACACTGCCGGCAGGGATGCCAGCGCTCCCAGAGCCGGCGGTACATTGCGCGGGCGCGCGCTACCTCGGCATCACGATGGTGACCATCGTACCTCGGCCGCGTTCGCTCTCGATCACGACGCTCCCCTTGTGCGCCTCGATGATCCCACGAGCGATCGTCAGTCCCGCCCCGCGCCCGACTGAGGCCTCCGGCGTCTGGATGCTCCCCCTGAAACCGCGGTCGAAGACCTTCATCAATTCTGCGCGGTCGATCCCGATACCGGTATCAAGGATCGACGCCCGTACATGCGTATCGGACGCCTGCAAGCGGAGGGAGATGGTCCCGTTGGCGGGCGTGTAGCTGAATGCGTTCAACAGAATCTCGGAAAGCGCCCTCTCGAGCGCCTTGCCGTTCCCCTTCACGTTGTAGTTCTGCGCGGGGACCTCGGTCTTCACCTGGACTGATTTCAGTTTTGCCAGCGGTTCAAACCTCCCGACGGCGGCCTCGCAGGCGCGCTTGAAATCGACCGGTTCGCTCTGCGCCCCGGCCAGCTCGCCGCTCGAGTCCTGGAAGAAGAACCGGACCTTTTCGAGCACGAACAGGGCGCGAGCGAGCGAGTTTCGCGCGGCCTCGTCCGCCTTCGCCAGGCCGGCGGAGACGTCGGCAAGCCCGCCCTGCGCGACCTTGACGGCGGAGGCCATCGCGCCCAGCTCTCCGGTCGCGGAGGCGGCGACGGGCGGCGCCTGTCCACGCTGTACCTTCTCCAGCAGGACCACCTTGCCGATCCGATGGGTCGCGTCGACAAGGACCGGGTTCACTCTCACCTTCAGCGGCGTCTTCGGCCCGGCCAGCGTCGCGTCCAGCACGCCGAAGAAGTCGGCTTCGAGCCTCTGCGCCGTCTCCGCATCGAAGTGCTTCGCCAGCGGCGCCGCGACGCAATCCGATGCGTCCGAGGCCAGCGTCTCGAGCGCCATGGAGTTCAACGCCACGACGACATTCTCGGCGTCCAGAACCACCACCGCGTCCGGCAGCGCCTCGATGAGCGTCTGCGTCTTCACCTTCTCGCCGATCACGTACTGCTGCAGCGAGCGCGCCCGGTGCTGGACGTACAGGAAATAGAGCGCGACCAGAAGCCCCGCAATCAGGCCCATCATGGGGCGCCCGTACTGGCTCTCGAATAGGGTGTGCCGGCCAGAAAGGAACATCGCGGCGATCAGGCCGACTTCCAACAAGAGAAAGACGACCAGAACGATGCTCTTTTCGATTCCGCGCCTCTTCATCGATCGCTCCTGAAAATGACAGGCTGTCGATACTCTTCCTTGGTTCGCGAATAATGCGAACTACGTGGAACTGTCTCCGGACTTCGTGACGATCCGGCCGGTGTCGCCGAGCGTGAGCACCACCGTGTTCAGCCGCTCGCGGATCTCCTGGATCGCCTCGCAGATCTGCACCTGCACCGGCGGGTGCATCTTCTCCAGCACCTTGATCGAGGCCGAGAGGATCTGTTCCACGGCGCGCTGGAACTTCCCGCGCGTCCGCTTGAGACTGTCCATGAGCTCGCGCGTCTTCGTCTCGTGCTTCAGCACCGACAGGAACATGTCCTGCTTCTCCGGCGGGAGGTTGAGCAGATTTATCCCGGCCTCGGACATCTTCTTTTTCATCTCGCCGATCTTGGCGAGCTTCTGTTCGTACATCTTGATCCGGTCTTCCATCTTCTGGATGCGTCTGGGGGTGAGGAAATCCTTTCCTACGCTGGTCTTGGTGAACGTGCCGAAGTCCGAACCGATCGAGCGCGCCACGATCTCCTTGAGCGCGGCCACGCTGCCGCCCACGACCACACCCACGCCGGCCTCGACGATGAGCTTCGAGTTCGAGGTGACATCGCTGTAGACGATGGAGTTCCGCACGACTATGTCGTCGAGCGCCTCGACGGTCGCGTCGCTGATGGAATGGGCGTAGAGCCGGCCGTCGCACTCGACGACCCCGGAGTTCTTGCCGACGATTGCGCCGCGGACGAAGATGTCGCCCGTGGCGAAGAGGCTGGCGGCCTCGACGTTGCCCTCGACGTAGATATCTTCCGCCCTGACGGTCAGCGGGCCGATAATGTTGCCCCGCACGAGGATGTTGCCGTTGAACGAGACCTCGCCCGCGCTGGCCGTGAGGTCGCCGCTCACGAGGTAGAATGGGACGACGTCGACCGTCGTCTCTTCAAGCACGGGAATGCCGGCCGCGCCGGAGACGAGGTCCTTGCCCGTGGCGGAGTACTTGAGGTTGCCGCCGAGCTTGATCGGGACGGACCGGGGCGTGGGCGGCGGAACGGGCCTTCCGGCGATGCTGATGCCGGGCTGGCCGGCGGCCGGCGTGAGGATCCTGGCGATGGTGTGTCCGGCGTCCACGTGCTGGAGGATGGAGTAGAAATCGGGGAGCGACCAGCCGTTTTCGCCGAAGATCAGGTTCTTGTCGAAGATCTTGGAGAGGTACTCGATCGACGGCCCCTCGCCGCCGGTCGGCGGCACGCCGCGCGCCACGGCCAGGCCGAGGATCATCTCTTCCTTCTTGGTCAGTTTCTCCCAGGCCGCGTTGACGGCGGCGATGTTCAGCCCGTGGATGACGCCGCTCGCCTTCAGGTCCTGTGTGAGATTCTGCAAGGTGAAAGTGCGACCGCCGCTGCGGGGCGGGACCAGAGTGAGCCGAGCTTCGAAGTCGTCCTTGTCGATGATGACCAAGGCGTCGTTCGATGTCGGGGTCGGACCCACCCCGCTGAAGTACTGGCTCAGCTCGTGCAGGAGCTCATTGACGCTTATCTTCACGCCCCTGTCCTCGGTGAGCGAGGCAGCCTGGCGGACCTGGTCCGAGAAGGTGTACGCGTTCTTCCCGTCGAACGTCGAATAGATGTTGTCGGTCAGCTTCTTGGCCTTCTGAACGATCTCGTCAAGCTTCGGTGGTAGTCTCTCAGACATTGGCCGCTCAACTCCACAGGAATATGCTCAGGCCGGATGCGATCTACATGCAGTCTACACGGCAAGCCGCGCCAAGTCAATGAAATCCGAATGCGGTAGAATCCGGAAGGCAGTGGGCAGAAGGCAGTGAGCAGAAGGCAGTGGGCAGCAACCGGAGATCGGAATCCCGCATCTGTTCCGTCAACCCGCTCCCCCGTTTCCCTGATCCCCCGGTATCCTGGTCCCCCGATCTTCTCGCCCTTGACTCGACCTGCCGGTTCTGCTATACTGCGCCCTTTGTGACGCCGCCTTCATTCTCACTTGGGCGTTGTCACGCCGTATCGCAGCTCTGTAGAACTCTGTTCTTTTCATGAGGCCCTTCGGCACAGAGGTTGGAGACACAGCGCAATCGGAAGCACGATGGTGTGATGTTCGATGCCGTCCTCCGTGTCTCAGTGTCTCTGTGGCCGTTTTGGCTGCAACCGGGCAGTGGCAGGAAATCCATGAACAAGATCCCCAAAGCGCCGACCGGCACGTTTGACATCCTTCCGGAAGACATCCCGACCTGGCTGCGGGTGGAGGAGACGGTTCGGAAGGTCTGCGGCCTTTTCGGCTACTCCGAGATCAGGACGCCGATGTTCGAGTACACCTCGCTCTTCGCTCGGTCGATCGGCGAGGTGACGGACATCGTCGAGAAGGAGATGTACACGATCACGCGCACGGGCGCGGACGGCGAAGGCGACGAGGAGACGCTGACGCTTAGACCGGAGGTGACGGCCTCGATAGTCCGCGCGGTGATCGAGCACGACCTCTTCGCGCGTCGGCCGCTCCAGAAGCTCTTCTACTACGGTCCGATCTTCCGGCGCGAACGGCCGCAGAAGGGGAGGTTCCGCCAGTTTCACCAGATGGGGGTCGAGGCGCTCGGTTCGTACGACCCGCTCCTCGATACCGAGATGATCCGGCTCGCGGACGTGTTCCTGAGGGAGCTCGGCATCGCGAACTGCGAGCTTCTCCTGAACTCGATGGGCTGCCCCGAGTGCCGGAAGGCATACCGGGCCGCGCTGCTCGCCGCGGCGCAGCAGAAACGCGACGAACTCTGCGATAACTGCAAATCGAGGATCGACCGCAACGTGTTCCGCGTCCTCGACTGCAAGATCGCGAAGTGTGTCGCGGTTTCCGACGGGTTTCCGCCGATCTCCGAGTTCCTGTGTCCCGGTTGCCGCGACCATTTCGACCAGGTGAAGAGCGGCCTGGAGAAGCTGGGCGTCGTTTTCAAGCTCCAATCGCGTCTCGTCCGCGGCTTCGACTACTATACGCGGACGGTCTTCGAGTTTTCATGCTCCGACCTTGGCGCGCAGTCGGCGGTCTGCGGCGGCGGGCGGTACGACAACCTGATCGAAGAACTGGGCGGCCCGAAGGCCGGGTCGGTCGGGTTCGCGATCGGGCTCGAACGGGCCATAATGGTGATGAAAACGGCGGCGGACCCCGCAGAGACGGGCGCGGGAGCCCCCTCTTCCGCGACTGTGTGCCCCGGACCCGCCGCGCCGTGCGCGCTCCCCGTCGCCTCCGTCTTCCTCGTCACGCTCGGCCAGAACGCGAAGCGCGCCGGCTTCGATTTGCTCGACCGGATCCGCGGCGCGGGCATCGCTGCGGACATGGACCACGAGAGCAAATCGCTCAAGGCCCAGATGCGCCTCGCCAACAAACTCGCCGTGCCGCACGTGCTCATCATGGGCGACAACGAGCTCGCCGCGGGCACGGTGAACCTCCGCGACATGAAGGCCTCTTCCGAGACGACGGTGCCCCAGGACAAGATCATTTCCGCACTCCAGGCCGTACTCTATGCCGGAAGCGCTAGGTGAAATTCTAAGCTACCTTGCGCAATTTCTTCCGAATAATCTCGTGGGCTGCCGATGTCCTCGGAAAGGCCGTTCGGATGAATTTGTGCAAAGTAGTTTAGTGGGGTACGGGAGGATGGACAGATGCCCCGCCGAAAGGCGGGGAGGGTCATTGCCGACCTAGGCGAGCAATCACATACCCCGGCTGTCGCCGCGGCATGAGCGCACCGGGCTGGGTACCGAGCTAGGCGGACAATCAATCGACCCCGACTTTCGTCGGGGCATGGACCGTGGCGCGCCGTCTTCGTCAATTCGGATTGTATCCGAGGCTGCGTGCGTGATTCAGTACGGCATTCCGTGTTTCCACGATTCTGTGTTTCCATGTTCTTCCCGGGGTCGAAGGGAACCGCGCTGCAATCCTTGAAGTCAAGAAAACCGTAGACATCTGACGATGTTAGCTACGGTGTAGAAGCGACGTTCCGCCGGCTGGTCGCGGGCGACCTGTCTATCCGGCAGGAAGTACGTCGCTTCTGTCGCCTTTCCGGCGGGGCCCCGACGAATCGGGGCCGGTCTGTTGGCCTGGGTGGCGGAATGGAATTCGGAAATCCCGTTTCGTTCATGGTCACATGCCTCGCGCTCTCGCTGGGCGTCGCGGCTGCCGCGGCTTTTCTGTGCATCATGGTCTTTGAAGATACCACGCGGATCCGCAGACGTGAGTTGGCGGAGAAATTGAAAGAAGTCGTTGCGGCAAAGAGAAAGGCGAGGGCGGACAGAACAAAGGAATCTCAGCCGGCCGCCATGAGGAAGCTGGAGAAGATGCCGCCCGCGAAGGTGAAGGACGCGATCACCGCAACGATCGCAGCCGATGCGAAGAAGTAGTTCCCGCCCGAAATTGTCCACAGATTGCACGGATTTTCTGGCGCAGCGTAACCGCTACCAAGAACGAACCGCAAAGTACGCAAAGAGCACAAAGCAAATAGAATTCGGCCGTGCAGTTGACTTTCGCACTTTGCGCGCTTTGCGTTCTTTGCGGTAAAGAAGAACGCTGTCAGGAAAGCGGAGTTTGTCCATCCTGGAAAACCTTGTTTCTTTTCGGCGAGCTGAAAGCCCATGGCGAACTCCCTGCTGGTCGGAACCGCCGGCTGGTCCTTCGAGGACTGGAAGGGGATCGTCTACCCGCCTGACGCAGGCAGGGATTTCAAGCCGTTGCGGTACATCGCCGACTTCTACGATTGCATTGAGGTCAACAGCTCCTTCTACCGGATCCCGGCGAAGAAGATGATGCAATCCATTCTCGCACTCGCGGCGCACAAGCCGGGTTTCACGTTCTGTGTGAAGCTCTTCCAGGGGTTCACTCACGGCGCGGGGAAGAGTCTCGACAAGGAGGCCGTCGCGGCGTTCCGGACCGGGATCGAACCGCTGCTGGCTGCGAATAAGCTCGGCGCGGTGCTCGTCCAGTTCCCGTGGTCGTTCCGGTTCGACGCCGCGGCGCGCGAGTGGGTCAAGAAGGTGGCCGCCGCATTCCCGGAAGTCAACAAGGTGCTCGAGGTGCGCCACATCTCGTGGGGGACGGAGGAGGCGTTCTCGTTCATGCGCGATACCGGGCTCAATTTCTGTAACATCGACCAGCCCGCTTCGAAGACCGGCATCCCGCCAACCACCGTGCTGACCGGCCGGACGGGCTACGTCCGGCTCCACGGCCGGAACTCTGAGAACTGGTTCAAGAAGGACGCAGGGCGCGACGCGCGATACGACTACTACTACTCCTTCAAAGAGCTTGACGAGTGGGTAGTGCGGATAAAGGAGCTCGCGGCGAGGGCGGACACGCTATTCGTCATCACGAACAACCACTACCGCGGCCAGGGCGCGGCCAACGCGCTTCAACTCATGTCGCGCCTGCTCGGAAAGAAAGTCCCCGTCCCCGCCCCCATGCTCGAACACTTCCCCGAGCTCAAAGACATCAACGGTTAAGAGCTCATCCTAGAAGGTCCGCAGCCGCCCCGCTTCGGCGGGGCGTAAAACGCACCCGTGAAAGGTGCGGCTACTGGTCTACTCCTAAAGCACAAAGACGCCAAGACACAAAGTCGCGCCAAGCGGGCATTCGGCAGTTTTCCGGCCATTTCGAGGCCGGCATGCTGTCGGAGTTGTTCTCTATGCTTCAGAGCCTGTCTGTCGGCTTGAACACCGGACTTTTCCCGCACTTTTCTGGTGTTTCTTCGTGTCCTTGCGTCTTGGCGCTGAGCGCCGAGATCTTGAATTTTGTTCAAGATCCTGTCACCGACCGTAAACCTTGACTTTGCCCGCCTGTTGGCTTACAATGCGCCGCAAATCCGAGGTCGCTTTGTTTCGAAACGCAAAGAGAGGAGACATCCAAGTGGCAGAAGCACTGAGGCAGACAGGCATTGAAATCCTGCGCGATGTGCCGTGGGGGACGCACATCTGTCATTTCTACCGGACGCAGGAAGAACTGACGGAGATACTCGTCCCGTATTTCAAGACCGCCATCGAGAACAACGAGCTCGCCGTCTGGGCGGCAAGCCCGCCCGTCGACGGCCCCGAGGCGGTCGCCGCGCTGAAAAAGGTCGTCCCCGATATCGACCGGCATATCGCCGCTGGAAACGTGCGGATCCTGGCCGAAAAAGAGTGGAACGTCAGGGAGGAGATATTCAGTCCCAAAAGCGCCCCGTCAACATGGCTCGAAAAGACCGCTCGCGTGCTCGCAAAGGGGTACAAGGGCGCCATGCTCGCCTGCTCCGTCCCCTGGAACGGAAAATACGACTGGAAGACGATTGTCGACTACGAAGAAGCCCTCCAGACCGTCATCGGCAACTACCCCGTCATCGCCATCTGCTCGTACTCCGTCGACAAGTGCGACATCGCCCAGGCGATGGATATCGTCCAGAACCACCGGTTCGCGCTGATCAAGGGCGAGGAAGGCTGGAAGCTGATCAAGAGCTTCGAGCTGGAGCGGGCGCGCGCGGAACTCGCGGACTACGCGCAGGAGATGTTCGAAAAGAGCCAGACGCTGTCCGAAAAAGTCGAAGAGTTGACGGCGACGAACAAGACCCTCGATTTCGAGCGGAAACAGTTTCTTTCGATTCTGGAAGGCATCGATCACCCGATCTATGTTGCGGACCCCGAGACGTACGAGATCCTCTACGTGAACAACGCCCTGAAGAAGGCGTTCGCCGAGGACGCAATCGGCAAGAAATGCTACGAACACCTTCAAGGACTGAGAGGGCCATGCGAGTTCTGCACGAACAAGCAGATCCTCGATAACCCGGAAAAGACGGTCGTGTGGGAATGGCAGAATCTGCAGAACAAGCGCTGGTACAGGTGCTATGACCGCGCGATACGGCTCCCGAGCGGAAAGGCCGGCCGCTTCGAGGTGGCGATCGATATCACGGAACAAAAGCAGAAAGAACGGGCCCTCCAGGACGCGCTCATGGATTTTCAGTCGGCGCGGGAGAGCACTCCATTCGTCGCCGCGCAGGGGTTCGACCGCACCGGCGTCATACGACACTGGAACACGGCCTCCGCAAAACTCTATGGCTTCGCGGCGGAGGAGGCCGTGGGACGGCGTCTCCAGGATGTCCTTCTCACAGGAGACGCCGTTGGAGAGTTTGAGCAGACCCTGACGCGCGTCTGGGAGGCAAAAGAAGCGACGCCTGTGCAGGAATGGCCCGTCCACACGCGCGGTGGAGAGGTGCGGTGGGTGATGTCGACGATGTTCCCCATCCTCCGCGAAGGGGTAACGGTCGAGGTCTACTGCATGGACGTCGACATAACCGACCGCAAGAAGACCGAAGAGCGGTTGAAGGAGAGCCTCGCGCGGATGGAGATGATATTGAACGGCACGGTCAAGGCGCTCGCGGCCATCACGGAACAGCGCGTCCCGTACGCGGCGGGACATCAGCGCCGCGTCGCCCAGTTGGCATGCGCCATCGGAAAGGAACTCGGCCTGCCCGAGGACAGAATAGAAGCGATCCGACTGGCCTCCATCCTGCACGACATCGGCAATGTCTATGTTCCGTCCGAGATCGTGAACAAGCCCGGCAAGCTGACCAAGACCGAATATGGTCTCGTGAAGACCCATTCCGACGTCGCCCACGGCGTGCTCAAGATGGTCGATTTCCCGTGGCCGATCGCGCGTATCGTGCTGCAACACCACGAGCGGCTCGACGGCTCGGGCTATCCCGGGTCGCTGAAGAACGAAGAGATCCTGCTCGAGGCCAGAGTGCTCGCCGTCGCCGACGTCGTGGAGGCGATGACGGCCTACCGGCCCTATCGCCCGGCTCACTCCGTGGTGGAAGCGCTCGAGGAAATTCGCGCGAAGAAGGGCATCGCCTTCGACGAAAACGTCGTGGGCGCGTGCCTCCGCCTCTTTCTCGAACACGGATTCAGGTTCGAGGGCGTCTAGCCCGTCGAAGGGGCGTCCCGCAAGAACCAATGGCGGGCCAGTTCCCCCAGTTCCTTTTGGTTCCCCCTAGTTCCCTTCAGCTCCCTCAAACGGCCGCAGTAAGGGAACTCGAAGGAACCGACAGAACTGAAAGCCGCCTCCTTTTTGCGAACAGCCGGTGTCAAACGAGAAGACCGTCGGCCTTGAAGACAGAGTGAGCGACTTCGCCGTCGCGCTGCTGCGCGGATACGGCTCGGTGCTCTTCTGTTCGTCGTCCGCGGTCGGCGCGGTTCTGCTCGCCGCCACTTTTTTCTCGCCCGTCGCCGGGATGCTCGGGCTCGCCGGGGCGACGACCGCGCTGCTCACCGCGATGGCCCTGCGGGTACACAGACCGATCTGGATGAGCGGCATCTTCGGTTGCAACGGGCTGCTCGTGGGGCTCGCCTGGGCGCGGTTCTACGAGTTCGAGTGGTCATTCCTCGTCGTCTTCATCCTGTGCGCGGCGCTCTCCGCCGTTGTGCTCATCTGCCTTCTGCGGCTGCTCGGCGCGACGCTCGAGCTGCCCGCGCTCAGTATCGCCTTCGTCGTCTGCACGTGGATCGCCGTGCTCGCGCTGCAGCGCTACGAATCGATCGACCTTCCCGTGCCCGCCTTTGCGCGCGGGCTGAGCAAGTTCATCCTGGAATTCGAGCGCGGGGAACTGGCCGCGCTGCTGCCGCGTGTCGTGCTTGATTTCTTCTCGACGGTCAGCGCGGCCTTTTTCAGAACCAGCCCGCTGTTCGGACTGGCGGCCTTCTGCGCGGTGCTCCTCTTCTCGCCCATGACGGCCGTGCTGGCCGCGTGGGGTTACATCTTCGCGCTGGCGTGCATCACGTGGTCCGGCTGGAGTTCCACACCCGCCTTGATAGCGGGCTTCAACGCGATGTTGACGGCGATCGCCCTGGGCGGCGTGTTCGTCGTCGTGTCGCTGAGATCGTTCGTGCTCGCGTCCGCGGGCGTGCTGCTGGCGGTGTTCTTGACCGCGTGCACCGCGGTGGCGACCGCGAAGCTCGGCCTGCAACCGCTTGCGGCCCCGTTCAACCTCGCGGTGCTGCTGATCCTCCTGTCGCTCAGGTCGGGGATGGTCGACACGGTGCGCGCCGGGCTGATCCCGATCCCGCTCGCCGTAGCGGGTACGCCTGAACAGGGGCTCGAATGGCATATCATGCTCCGCGCGGAACAGGAACAGCGCCGGCCGTGTTTCTCGTTGCCGTTCTACGGCACGTGGAAGGTCTCGCAGGGCGTGGAAGGCAAACACACGCACCGCGAGGCGGGCCGGTTCGCGTGGGATTTTGTAGTCGTTGACGAGGCGGGCGAGACACACAGCGGCCCGGCCGATCGGTGCGCCGCCTTCTATGCGTTCGGGTTGCCGGTCCTTGCGCCGGCGGCCGGGACGGTGGTGAAGGTGGTCGCGAACGTATCGGACAACGTTCCGCCCGCGATGAACACCGCGCAGAACTGGGGCAACTACGTGGTGATCTCTCACCCGGCGGGCGCAACGGCACCGCCGCAGGCGAGACAGATCTACAGGTACATCCCGTGCTTCTCCGTTCTCGCCCATCTGATGCAGAATTCCGTGAAGGTGCGCGAGGGCGAACAGGTATCCGAGGGCCAGGCGATCGGGCTGTGCGGAAATTCCGGCAGGGCCGATGAACCGCACATCCATTTCCAGGTTCAGCTCACGGCGCCCGTCGGTGGGCTGACGATCCCGGTCGAGTTCTGTAACTTCCTTGACGGGCCCGCTCGACCCGGGAAGTCAACCACGCCCGGGCCCGGTGCGGCGCAGAAAGACCTCGAACAGCCCGGCCAGCCAGGCGAAGCGGGCAAGGCCGTGGCCTGCGCGACCGCACAGCCGACCGGTGAGGGCTCGGCGTCGCAGGCCGCGGTCGACCGGACCGAGACTGCCGCGAAGAGCGCTGAATCGACCGGCGACCCCGGTGCGCCCGAAGCGCTCTCAAGGCTCGTCCCGCTCGGGATGCCGCAAGAGGGGCGGCTCGTCGTCGGATTCGCCGCCTCGCTGCCGGACGCGGCGAACTCGATTCTGCCCTTCGTGCCGGGCAGAAAATGGCAATACGCGCTGTCCTGGAGCGGCAGGAGCGCGCAACGCATCGAGCGACTCGAGACACGCGTCAGGCTCTCAGGCGAGTACGAACTCGCCGCCGCCGAGGTTGACGCTGCCGGAGCGACTTCATCTGCGCCCGACGGCCGGGTCCGGTCACAGTTGTTCAGGCAGGTGCGCGGGATGCTCTATTTTGACAAGGAACTCCCCGGCGGCGGTCGGGGCGGCTCGCGCGAACAGCACGGACTTTCGAGCCTGCTCGGCCTGTTCAGGCTTGGGACCGGCCAGATTCCGCTCGACCCGCGGATTGGGCTCGCATGGGAAGAGACGCACAGGCTGAGACAGTTGCTGCCGTGGTGGAAGCGGATGCTGCCGCTCGAGCGGCTCGGCGTCGCCCGGCATCGGTTCGTGAAGTGGGAAATGATCGAGCTCAAGGAGAATACTACCGGCACAGCGGCCGGTACTCCCGATCGCGCGGGGAATTCCACGCCTGGAGTCTCGGGTTCTTCCCGGGACGCAAAGGGACGGGAAACAAACGCGCAACCGCTGCCGACCATTCTGCTCGAGACAGCATACTTCCCCTCCGGAATCGGTGAATCGGCGGAAGGCACCGACTCGCCGGTGGCTCTCGAATGGACAAGGCGGTTGTGGGTAGCGCGCGGACACGGCATCGTAAGAGTGGAACTGCGCCGTGGCGATAAACTCGTCGCGAGAGCGGCAGCGATCAGCGACTGAGCCGGAGAGAGGCAGCTTTCTACGGCGGCCATGCCGCCGGTTGCACGGGGCGGCTGGAGCGCAGAGTCGGCCTTCCGTTTTGAAGAGAGACGTTGACCGCGCGGACTGAATCCTGTCGTGAAACCCCCGGCATGGCCGGGGTAGAAACAGGAAGAACCGCCGGCCTATTCCAGCTTGCGCAGCCTCGGCGCGAGCAGCCAGATGATCAAGGCGAACGCGAGCAGGATATCTGAAAGCGCCAGCACTGTGGCCGGCTCGCCGATATGTTCCGCCACCGCGCCGGCAAGAAGCGCCCCGAGCGGCATCGTTCCGAAGAACGTCAGCATGTAGACGCTCATCACCCGGCCCCGCAACGGGTCCGGCGTAAGTTGCTGGATGCACGCGTTGCTGAGGTTGAAGGTAACCATGACGGCCGCGCCGACCGCGCCGAGTGCCAGCAGCGACATTGGCAGGACGCGGACCATCGCGAAGACGGCGAGCATCATCGGGAACACGAACTGGCCCGCCAGCAACAGCTTCCCCTTGATCCTGATCCTGCCCAGCGCCGCGACCAGCAGCGTGCCGACCACCGCGCCAATCCCGCGCGCGGACATCAGCCATCCGTTGGTGCGCGCGTCGCCGCCCAGCACCTTCACGGCCCATGCGGGCATCAGCGTGGCGTACGATATCCCGAACAGGCCAATGACCGAGATTATTACTATGATTGTGCGGATGAGCGGTTCTCTGGCCGTATAACGCAGCCCCTCCTTGAGGTCGGCGAAGGGTGAGTTCGTTGCGGCAGGCGCTTCACGCGGCGCGAGTTTCATGAGGAACAGCGCCACGATCACCGCGATGAAGGTGAGCGCGTTTATCGTAAAACACCAGCCGGGCCCGAGCGTCGCATAGACGACGCCCGCGACGGCCGGCCCGAGCGCCGCTGCGAGGTTGAACATCGAACCGTTCAGCGCGATCGCGTTGGTCATGTCCTCGCGGTCGACGAGCTCGACCACGAACGCCTGCCTGGCCGGCGCGTCAAAGGCGTTCGCCACGCCAAGCAGGGCTGCAAGCGCCAGAATGTGCCAGGGCTGTACGACTTCGAGGAAGGTCAGCGCGGCCAATACAAAGGCGAGCGCCATCATGAGAATCTGGGTCACTATCAGAACAAGGCGCCTGTCCAGACGGTCCGCGATAACCCCGCCATACAGCATGAACAGCCAGGACGGGACGCCTCCAGCGAAACCCACATAGCCCAGGTACGCCGGTGAACGGGTCAGCTCGAAGACGAGATACCCCTGCGCGGTCATCTGCATCCACGTGCCGAAGAGCGAGATCAACTGGCCGACGAACCAGAGCCGGTAGTTCCGGTGTTTGAGCGCCGCGAACGTCTGCTTCAGGCGCTCTCTGAATCCGGGTCGGGGTGCGGGATCGGTCATCGGCAAGGGTCCTTTTCTCCGCGTCCCAGAGGCACAGAGATTTGTTGGAGCCGGAAGAGGCGAAACGCGATCAAATAGAGCGACGACGGTCGCGGAAGGTTTGTAGCAAGGCACATAGCCGCAGCGGAGTGCCGTCGTCTCTCGGAAGAAGACGCCACTCCGGCAGGGGCCTGCGTGGGTTACTACAAACTCGACCGCCGCTTGATCAGCGGAGGATCATCTCCATCATCGTCTTCGCCGCCTTGTCGCGCAGCTCGGGGTCGACGTCGAGGCCGTCCGCGTATTCGTCGATCCTGTTCCGCAGGGATTCAGGCTTCTCTTTGCGCAGCCGTTCGAGGCCGGCCTCGAAGTCGCGCTGGTTCTCGGTCCAGGTCTTCTCCATCTCCGCCACCGCATTGTTCCGCCGCGTGGTGCTCGCCAGCCACGCGGAGTATTCCGCATCGGTGAGCACGCGCTTCAAGTAGTCTGCGCCGAGCGACTCGGTCAATTCCTCCTTCGTGTGGATGTCGCGGAGTGGGACCTCCATCATCCGGTCCGTCCCCTCGCGGCCCAGCCTGACCCGGATCGAAAGGTCCTCGGCCTTCTTGCGGCCGCGGGAGAGCATCCCTTCCTGGACGCGTTTCATCAGCGTTGAATTGAGGTCTCTGGCCCGGGACGCCTTCTCCTGCACCTGCAGCAGCTCTTCCTTGGCCTTCTGGAAGAGCCAGTACGCATTCCACGCGCGGAAGAGGGCGTCTTCGTCGGTGCCGACGCTGCGGCGGAAGTTGCGCATGTTTGCGGCGAAGTGCTCGTCGAGCGTCTTCATATCGCGCTCGAGCTGGTCGGCGCGTCGGTCGAGCGGCTCGATCTCCTGCTCCCTGCGGTTGACGAGCTCGCGCATCGCCTCGATCTCTTCCTTCTTCGGTCCCGAGGCGAGTTCGAGCAGGAGAATCAACTCCGCCTCGCGCACCCGTTCGATGTTCGTGCCGAGCTCCGCGCCGTAGGCGATCGCCTCCGCGGCGGTCCACGTGCGCGGCCCCTGCGAAAGGGTTGTGAGGAAGTCGCGCCAGGCGGCCTCGAGGTCCGGGACGGAGGCGAGCCCTTTGAGGTCGATGGAGCCGCTCGCCCCGCCTGCGGTGGCGGTCAGTGTTTCTTTGCCCTTGAGCGGCGTGACGCTCGCCGTTGGCACGACCGTCAAGGCCTTGAGCATCGTGAGTTCGTTTCTGGCCTTGTCCCGTTCGCCTTCGAGGTTGAACTTGTCCCTGGGGCTGCCCTTTGCCGCGGCGGCGAGCAGGTCGAAGAGCCTTGCGCGCGCCTCGAGCGTCTCTTCGAAGTCGCCGGCGGCACGCAGGCCATCCTCATCGGATTTCATGTACGCCTTCTGGTTCTGCAGGGCGCGATGAAGCTCGTCGAGCACGCGCCGCGCGCGGGCATGGCAGAGGTCGAGAATTTCCGGGTTGATCTTCTTCTCGCCCGAGGCGTCCTTCAAGAGGGCCATGGCGCGGTTGACGGCGGAGAGCACGTCGTCGACGAGGCTGCCCGTGATGTTTTCTTTTCGCTCCTGCAGCCGGACGAGCATTTCGTAGTACATCTCAAGTTCCGCGTTGAGCGCCTGGCGTTCGAGCTCGCGCAGGTCGTCCCTTGCGGTCTGGTAGTCGGCGTCCTCGGGATCGGCGTTGCGGCGCTTGAGTTCCGCCATCGCGCGGCGGGCGGCCTGGAGTGCGGGCTCCATGTCCCAGCGGAGCGCCTGGTTCTTGTACTCGGCGGCGGTCTCGGCGAGCTCGGCTGCTTTTTCACGCGCGGCGGGATCCTTGCTCGCGCGCAGTTTGTTCGCCTCGATGAGCGCCTCGAAGTGGCGGATGTAGAACCGGGACGCCTTGAGGCCGGCGCGCATCTCTCCGAGCTCGCGCGGGTCGGTCGAGGAGTTCATCGCCTCAGTGATCTCCGCGTATCGCGCCTTCTCGGCGGCGAGCTGGTCCTGGAGCTCGGACAGAGGCGGTTCATCGGCCGCCGCCGGCCGGGCGAGACCAAATGTGACAAGCGCGGCCAGAATCGTGATGGCCATGCACATTCTGTGAATCCTCGGCATTTGTTCTTCTCCTTCGTTTGTGCCACGCGGCGCCGACTTGATTCGCCCCGTAGGGGCATAACATACTAGCCCAGGGCGAAGCCCTGGGTAATCGGAGATTGAAGAACGATCAAGCCCTGAAAGGGCGCAACATACGTCGGCGTCAATCCCACACATATCGTTCATCGTAAGGTACGCCGTAGCGATGCAGCAACTCGAGAAACTCCTCCTTGAAACTCCTGGCGCGGTGATGCTCGCTCTGGTTCTCAATGTACCGAATCAATGCGTCTAGTTGCGACTGTCCAAGCGAGAACGCTCCGTATCCTGCCTGCCAGGAGAACCTCTTGCATCCCGCAGGCTGCTTCTTCATCCATCCGGACGAAGTCTTCTTGATCTCCTCCAGCAATTCGGAAACCGCAACCGTTCTCGGAAGGCTGCACGCGATGTGGACATGGTTTTGCGTCCCGCCCACGCGAAAGGCTTCGCTGCCCTGGCCACGGCACGCGCCGGCGAGGTACGCGTGGAGCTTGTCTCGAATGCCGTCGCTGATGAGGTCCTCGCGGTTCTTTGTGCTGAAGACGACGTGCAACAGGATCCTGGCAAGAGACTGAGCCATCTTTCTTCCCTCAAATGTCTCGCCCTTTTCCGCCTCGGCGGATCCGCTGCGGCGGACAGGGCTCGACAACCAACAATGATCCTCCTCCCCAGGGCTTCGCCCTGGGCTGGTATGTCGCGCCCCTACGGGGCGCGTGTGCCGCGATCGTCTCTTCCCCTACATCCCTGTCTCGAGAATCCCAAGTAGTTTGCGGATTCGTGTTTCGGTATCCCGGTTCCTGCTTGCAGTATCCCCCAACGCCCCCCCTGGCGGGAATGCAAGGCTGTTGGACAACCCGATGAGCAAACTGCAAGCCTCTCGAAGGTCCGCCCGCGTAGGCAAACAGGACCACCAAGGAAATCTCCTCGGTCCAAGTTTGCGTACCCTTGCCCGAAGATCAACTGCGCGACGCCGCAATGCCTCTGAAGCCGCAGAGATCAGTTCAGCCTTGGCACTTCCGGGATTCGCCCAGATGTTCGCGTAGAAAGCCAAGTCGGCATCGATCTCGCCTATCAAATCCTGGATTGCCTGCCTTGGTTCAATGAAGTACTTCTGCCAGAAGTAGCCAAGAATGCTTAGAAAACACAAAAATGCGGCAGAATCGAGGATAGCTCTAACCACATCCCAGTTCATGTTCTTCTCCCCAGAGCGTACGACCTAATCTGGGCCATGCAGCCTTCATCTGTCACGCCGCAGCCCAAAGCTATCGAGTGAGAAGGGACAAGCCTTGACCTGGAACATCTCGCGCCAGTTACCAAGACAAGATCGCGATCTTCGTTTCCCTCGCGCCTTCTCTCCATGCTAGCTAGTCGCCAACTCCATCAAGACAGAAGACTACCTGTCACGACCTACCAGATTCTAAGATGGCACTTAGTTTGTTCTCTAGAAATCCCTCGATCTTTTTCTCCGCAGTGTCCAGAGTATCTTCTACTTCAGCTCTTGTTTTTCCAGGGTCGTGGACCATTGTCTTCAGCTTCGAAATTGGATGCTCATCCTCCCATAGATTCATCCAGAGTTCGCCGCATCGTGTACATTCCAAGACGACTTCAACAGTCCGTTCTTCTCGGTGGCATTTGAACGCGAAGCCCCTTGAGCCACAATGACATCCCAAGAAACTGTTGGTTTGATATTCCCATCGCATTGCGTGTTTGGCGGCACGAATCTTGTCAATGTACTGTACG
>JAVHLO010000139.1 GCA_031082105.1 Planctomycetota bacterium | reverse complement strand
CTGCTGGCCGTCGGACTCGCTTCTCGCGCCGAAGAAGAGAAGGAGAAAGACGACGTCCCGCGAGCGAACAGCCAGGTCGTCGGATTCTGCAATAACCAGGCGTCATTCACAGCCATGTTCGAGGAGCTCGACCCGCTCGTCGTCAAGCTCGCCGAGGCGAAGACGGACGAGGACCGGCAGAAGCTCGAAGACCAGATCGCGACCGACTACGGCGAGAAGGGGATCGAGTGCCTCATCAGGTACCGCGAACCGAAGCTGATCCCGCTATTCTCCCGGCTCGCGTCTCACGAACAGTGGTACGTCCGCCGGCTGGCCGTGTGGGCGCTCGAACGCAACGGCGCGATCTCGGAGATCGAGAAGGTCGCCGTGATGCTCGACGACGAGAACCGGCTGGTGCGCGAGACGGCCGCGCTCTGTCTCTGCGCGCTCTACACCCGGGCGGAGAAGTACGGCAAGGAGATCCCGCAGACGCCCGAGAACTCGAAGATCGCCAAGAAGCTCGGCTCGATCAAGCAACGGCACGTCGCCGCGCTCAAAGAGAAGGTCGGCAAGGAGGAGACCGCCTACGTGAAGGCGGCTTTCGAGGCGGCGCTTTTCGGGATGACGAAGAAACCGCCTGAGCGGATCCACGAGGAGCAGTTGAACGGCAAGGTGGCCCCGAGGCGAATCCCGCACGGCGAAACCGGCGCGCTCCAGAAGTTCATCACCGACAAGTACACCAAAGAAGGCGGCGGCAAGTGCGGCCCGTCGAAGACCTGGGGCTACCCCGTCTCCGTCTACCCGAAGGAGATACTCACCGGGCTCATCTCCGATAAGCCGCTCATCACTTTGACCGCGAAGGCGAACAGCCTCCACTTCGGACATGATTGCGGCTGGTACTGCGAGGGCGCGGGCGTCTACGCGATCGGCGACGGCGTCGTGCGGATGGTGAAACAGGGCGCAGACTGGGGCGGGCTGGTCGTGGTCGAACACCAGTGCGAAGACAAGACGTACGTGAATGCCCTGTACGGCCACTGCGGCATGTGGGTCTTTGCGCCGGCCGGCACGGTCGTCAAGAAAGGCCAGTTGCTGGCGGTCATGGGATTGTCGTTCAGCCCCGAGAACGGCGGCCACGGCGCGCACAGCCACTTCGGCATGTTCCAGGGCAAGTTCCAGGCGACGATGTGCTTCGGCCGCGGTGGCGCGGGATCGAGCACCAAGGGCTGGCTCATCCCCGCTGAGTTCCTCGGCCCCAAGGTCGAAGGCAAAGAGATCGATCCGGAAAGCTACTAGAATACTGAGCAAGGGCAAACTCTGAATTGATTTCGAGTTTGTCCGGCTTCCGCTATGTAACCACTGAACGCACCGAAGACACTGA
The DNA here is from genome assembly GCA_031082105.1 of Planctomycetota bacterium. Taxonomy (GTDB): domain Bacteria; phylum Planctomycetota; class MHYJ01; order JACQXL01; family JAVHLO01; genus JAVHLO01. The sequence goes on along the minus strand of JAVHLO010000139.1, from coordinate 7,259 downwards.
AAAATAGAGGAGAGAATTGACGATTTCGGTGTCTTCAGTGTTCTCAGCGGTTCCCCGTGAGCGTCTTGGGGGTTGGGGAACGCCCGCTGCCCGTACTATACCGCCAAAATGTCAAACGAAATTCGACATTTTCTCGAGTACGGAGTTGGCCACGAAAAGGCACACAAAGTGCAAAACTATAGAAGCCCGTGAAGACCGAAACGGAGACACTTGTTCTGTGTGATGTGGTACGAGAGACAGCCTTTCTGTTGCACTGGTATCTGCGACACGGCCATCTTGAGAAGGTCTATCAGAACGGATCGGCAGACAGACTGCCTCATTGCCCAAATGGTCTGTCTTTCTCCGGTATTTTGTGTCTTTTGTGCCTTTTTGTGGCAGATCTGATGCAGGACAGTTGAGTCCCTCGGGGTTGGCGGGAACTGCGCTGTATCCTGAACCGGGCAAACCGCAAAGAACGCAAAGCATATGCAACTCGGCCCCGCAGTTTTGAAAGGAGGCACTGAGATGAGAAGCAGGGCGATAGCATGGTGTTGTCTTCTGGCGGCCGGGCTGGCGCTGCTCCTTTCCGCGCCGGTCATCGCGCAGCAGCCGGACGGCAAGGGAGAAGGCGAGAACGACGGCATCGCGCGCCTGACCAATCTCATCGACCGGTTCGATGCCGACAAGGACTCCACGCTCTCGGCATCGGAACAGGCGGAATTGCTCAAGTGGATCGCGGACAACCATGATGCGCGCTCCGCCAAGATTGCCAGGGCGGTCTTGACGAAGGCCGATTCGAACGCGGACGGCTCCATCTCCGAAGCCGAATGGGAGAAGGTCAGCAAGAAGGCGGGCGAGCGCACCACCGCCGCCGCCGACAAAGAGACCGTCATGGTCCCGATGACCGACGGCGTCAAGCTCGCCACCGATATCTATCTGCCCGAGGGCGAAGGGCCGTTCCCCGTCGTGCTCATGCGAACCCCCTACGGCAAGTCGGGCCCCACCAAGGGCGCGGTCGACACCAGCGGCGCGCGGCAGTGGACCTCGCTCGGCTACGCGTACGTCGCCCAGGACATGCGCGGTCGATTCGATTCCGAGGGTGAAAACGTCCCATTCATCGGCTGCGGTTGGGGCGAGCACAAGGACGGCGTCGAGACCATCGCGTGGGTCCGCAAACAGACCTGGTGCAACGGCAAGGTCGGCACCTTCGGCAGCTCCGCGTCCGGCATCACCCAGAACCTGATGGCCGGCGCCGTGCCCGAGGGGCTGACCGCTCAGTACATCCAGGTTGCAGCGGCAAGCCTGTATCACCACGCGTACTGTGTCGGCGGCGCACTGCGCAAGTGCCAGGTGGAAAACTGGTCGACCGGCCACGGTTTCAATCCCAAGGCGCTTGACGGCATGCGCGAGCATCCGTCCTACGACGAACACTGGAAGAACTCGGATTCCACCACGAAACACTCCGTGATGAACGTGCCGGCCGTCCATTTCGGCGGCTGGTTCGACACCTTCCAGCAGGGGACGATCGACTCGTTCGTCGGCCGGCAGAACGGCGGCGCGGAAGGCGCAAAGGGCAAACAGAAGCTCGTGATCGGCCCCTGGGACCATGGCGGCTGGCGCAAGGACGACGTCGGCGAGCTGACCTTTCCCGATTGCGGCATCCCGAAACGGTATGACGCAACGAGATGGTTCGAGTACCATCTGAAAGGCGTCGACAACGGCATGATGAACGAGCCGGCCATCGCGTACTACGTGCTGGGCGACGCGAACGACCCGAAGGCGCCCGGGAACCAGTGGCGCTACGTCAACGATTGGCCCGTCCCGTCAACCGCCACGCGCTACTATTTCTGCGCGAACAAGACACTGACGGCGACCAAGCCCGATTCCGCCAAGGACGGCGTCCTGGAGTACACGTTCGACCCCGAATCGCCCTGCCCGACGATCGGCGGCTGCAACCTGACGATACCGCGCGGGCCGCGCGACCAGGCCAAGGTCGAATCGCGGACGGACGTGCTCGTCTTCACGACGGACCCGCTCACGGAGCCGCTCGAAGTCACCGGGCGCGTCGCGGCCACGGTTTGCCTCGCGTCGTCCGCGGTCGATACGGACCTGTCCGTGCGGCTCTGCGACGTGTACCCCGACGGCAAGAGCTACCTAATGGCCGAGGGCATGCTGCGGGCCAGGTACCGCGGCGGGTTCGAAAAACCCGTGCTCATGGAGCCCGGCTCGACCGTCGAGGCGACCGTCGACATGTGGTCCATCAGCATCATCTTCAACAAGGGGCACCGGATCCGGGTAACGGTGACCTCGTCAAACTACCCGCGGTTCGACCTCAACCCGGGCACGGGCAAGCCGTGGTCGGACGACGGCGAGAAGGTGAAGCAGACCAACAAGATCCACTGCGGCGCCGGCGGGGTCTCGCACATCACGCTGCCGGTCGTCGCGGCCGGTTCGCCGAATGAGGCCAGGCAGCCTGACGAGGGGGCGAAAGAGAAATAGCGCGGACATGGCCGGCGGGAGTCACAGACTTTCGCACTCTGCGCCCTTTGCGTTCTTTGCGGCAGAAAAAACGCTAGAGGAATGGTCGGGCGTCAAGGCGGTGAAGGCGGGCAAGTCGAAGGTCAAGATATTCGTGCGTGAACCGGAGACCGAAAGATACCTCGAACGCGAGCTCGACGTGGAGGTCAAATAGCCCGTAGTGTAGCACAGGCGTCCCGCCTGTGCCCGCGGCGGGCGTGGCGAACGCGACTGGCAGGAAGGCGAGGCTGCTGTCGAGCCGCCGGAGCTTTGAAACGGTCTTTCACCACAGAGAACACAGAGGATGCAGAGGACGGGTCCAATGAAGACTCCTCTGTGGTCTCTGTGTCTCCGTGGTGCTTTCCTGGTAGCGGTGCCGCCACCCTTTGCGAGGTCTCGCGTATCATGACAAAAAACCTGCCCGCACTCGCCGCGATTACGCTCTTTGCCTCGATCCTCTCTTGCGCCCAAACACCGGTCAAAAAACACACGCTCGCCCCGAGCCCGAAACGCGACGAGCTCGATATCCCGCCCGAAATCTGGAAAGAGGCGCTCGCGGCAGTGGGCTGCTCGACCGGCCCGCTCGGGTTCTCCCAGCCCCAACTTTCCCTCTTCCCCGCCAATCCGTACAGGTTCAGCCGCATCGTCAACCTCTTCCGCGACGTGCGCGCCGTGCCGCGGTTTTCCGGTTCCGTCGGCGACGCGTTGCTCAAGACGCCGGAGAACTTCGCCGACGCCGCCGCACTCGCGTGGAACATCGCCGACTGCAGCGCGGGACGCGGGATCACGGAACTCAAAGCGGACGAGTGGGGGCTCGACTGGATCCCGGCCGGGACGGGTCCCGACGAGGCGTTGCAGAAGATCTTCGAAGAGGGCAGGAAGAAAGGCATCGATGCGCCGGCCTCCGAGGCGGACATGGCCGAATGGAACAAGCTCTCCAAAGAGGCAAAACGGCTCGTGGTGAAGCTTGTCGCCGCGGCGATCGAGGCCGGGCCGGTCCTGAGGGAGGCGTTCCCGTTCGAGATCTATGCGCGTCAATTCGCCGCGACCGATATGGACGCGATCCCGCGCGATGCGCTGTACTCGTTCGCGGCCGCTCCGTGGCGGGATGAATCGCCCCAGCCGGTGCCGCGCGCCGCATTCGACGCGCTGGCCGAGCTCGATATGAATTTCCTCGCCTTCGGCACGAACCTCTACCTCAAGCGAGTCCAGGACGCGATCTGCGAATGGAGATCGTGCGGCAAGCCGGAAGCAGGCGACTTCAAGAAGTGCGTCTTCAAGACGGTCGCAGGCGCGGTGGAGGTCTTTGGTACGGGTCCGGACAAGATCACCGGCGCCGGGGCGGCGGTCACCGTCGACCTCGGCGGCGACGACTCCTACGCGGGCCGGGTCGGCGTGCCGACCTCGTTCGCCGCGCCGATCGCGCTCGCCGTCGACCTCGGCGGCAACGACTCGTATGATGGGTCGGCTGGAACGGCCGAGAAGGCGGGGACGGCTGAGTCGGCTGGGGCGACCGGGACGGCCGGTTCGTGCTCGATCGGCTGCGGGATGCACGGCATCGGCGCGGTCATCGACCTTGGCGGCGACGACAAGTACGACTGCGGCGAGTCCGGACTCGGCTGCGGCTGGTATGGCGCCGGGGTGGTCGTTGATTTTGCCGGCAACGACTCTTACAGGGCGAAGGGCCTGTGGGCGCAAGGCGCCGCTCATGCAGGGGTGGGGCTGCTCATGGATCTGGCCGGCGACGACGAATACCTGTGCATCTCCGAATCGCAGGGGTTCGGTTCGACGCTGGGCGTCGGGGTGTTGCTTGACGTCGCGGGTAATGACAAGTATCTGGCCGACCTGAAGGGCCGGCCGTCGGCGCCGTTTCATGGCAGATCCGTCTCGCTCGCGCAGGGGGTCGGGTTCGGCCGGCGCGCGGATTTCGGCGACGGCCATACGCTGGCGGGCGGGTTTGGCATCCTCGTGGACGGCGCGGGCAACGACAAGTACGAGGGCGGCGTCTTCTGTCAGGGCGCGGGGTACTGGTGGGCGATGGGCATCTGCGAAGACCGGTCCGGGGACGACAGCTATTCGAACGACTGGTACTCGCTCGGCTCGGCGCCGCACTTTGCGATCGGCAGTTGCGTCGACCTGGCCGGGAACGACCACTACAACGTCGGCAATTCCGGGCTGATGTGTCAGACGCAGGGCTGTGCGCGCGATGGGTGCGTGGCGGTCTTCATTGACGGCGCGGGCGACGACACGTACTTTCACAGGAACCGGTGCGCGGGCGCGGGCGACATGAACAGCATCGCGCTCTTCTGGGACCGGTGCGGCGACGACAAGTACACGTGCGACCGCAAACCGCCTTACCACGAGGACCGGTCGTACGGCGGGGCGGTGGTGTATCCGGCCGCGAAGGCGTTGCGCGACGAGGTTCCGACGATCGGCGTGTTCCTTGACACGGGCGGCGCGGACGTGTACGAGGAGCAGATGCCCGAGTCGGAATCCGAGCGCGGCCCGAAGGGCGAGTGCGGCGAGGGCAAGCGTTGGCGGCACAACGCGGGGCCGACCTCGTGGAGTTTCGGCCTCGACGCGGATGTCTTCAGCGATCCCGCGGAGCCGCCGGGAAAGTAGCACGGGCGTCCCGCCTGTGCCCGCGGGAATCCGAGCCGCGACCGTGTGGGAGCGGCCAGAGGAGTCGGATGGCCTGAGACGATCGGAGTGTATTGGCCGCTTGCTTACGCGCGCGGCTCGGATTGCGTGGCGCGGTCGCCGGAATCTGGGAGCGCCGGCATCCTTGCCGGCAGGTCGACGACCCGCTGCCGTCTGTCTTGAAAGGAGCAAAACAAAATGCCAAAATCCCCCGGCGCCGTCCCGGCCGAAGCGAAGAATGTCCTGCAGAAGTTCCTCGACGCCGCGGAACGTAAGGACATGGAGACCATGCGCGGCTGCGTCAACCGCGCGACGCTCGAATCGGGCAAGCTCGACGCCGCCGCGTCGGAGGGCATGACCTTCGTCATGGGCGACGCGCGGATGGAAGACGACAAGGTCATCATCCCGATCCGGTCCTACTTACCCGACGCGCCGAAGTCCAGCCCGCCAGTCATGGAGCTGCCCGCCCTGATGGTCAAGGAGGACGGCCAGTGGAAGTTCGACCTGAAAGGCTCCGTCGATCGATTGCTCGGCGGTGTGGAGAATGTCATGGAACAGGTCGCCGGCGCAGTGGCTCAGGTGATGGAAGGCGTCGGCACCGCAATGGCGGAAGGGCTCTCCAAGGCATTCGGCGATGCGACCGCAGGGGAGGGCGAGGCTCCCGCCGAGCCGCCTGCCGACTGGTCGCAGGCCGAGCTGAAGCCTTCGAGCGACGAACGTCGGCCCTTGCCTGAGACGGAGCCGTTGATCCGGACGCAGACGGCGATCAAGAAGGCCGTCGGTTCGTTCATCGAGTTCAGGGCGGCGATGAAAGACCTCCTCCAGCGCGCTGGCAGCGACGACCGCAATGTCCTCGAGAACTGGTTCGAGGAGAAGCTCTTCGCCGGCTGGGCTGCGATGCTCGCGCGCGCGGCGAATGAAGTCCCCTTGAAAGACCGGCTGTACGCGGTGCGGATCGAGTCCGCCTCGACGCCGCAGAACCGCATACTGGCCCTCGACGGGAGCGTCCTTGTCTATCGGATGTGTCTGCCGTCCGACTTCGGGTACTTCAGCGACGACGATATCGAGCGGATCCTGCCGGGCGTGCTTGCGGGCCTGCCCGAGACGATAGATGCACGGCTCGCGGGCTGGCGCACGCTGCCGAACGACGAGGAGCATCCGACGGTGGAACTCTACGAGCGCCACACGGCGCCACGCTACATGCGACGGCTGAGCGAACTTCTCGGGAAGCCGATCGCGCTCGACGCGGACTGGGCCGCCGTGCGCGAGACCGCCCTGGGGCGGACACTTGCGTTGTGGGGATTGAACCGCGTGTATGGCGCGGTCGCCTTGTTGTGCATGTCGAAGGAAAAACGCGAGCGGCTCGCGTTCAATCTCAAGCGGATCCGGCTCATGCTGGGGACGGACGTGACGAATACCGAGATGCAGTACGAGTCCGGCACGCTGGCGCTTGCGTTGAGTTTCTATGGAGAGGACAAGCCGGGCTACTACGAGTACGAGATCGCGCAGTTCCTGGGCGGCGCGATGTAGCACAGGCGTCCCGCCTGTGCCCGTTGGCTGCGACTGCTGGAATCAGTGCCGAGACCGTGAGGGTGCGGTAGGGCCGTCCCTGTCGAGGAGCAACATAATACCGCCGTCCCGCCTGTGCCTGTTGGCTGCGACTGTCGGAATCAGTGCCGCGACCGTGAGGGAGCGGTAGAACCGGGCGTGATGAGTGGATATGGACCCGGACTTCCGGTGTCTGAATGTGGGGAGTGATCAGATGTCGAACCGCGCACAGTACACCGAGCTCGAACAGCTTCCCAATATCGGCCCTGCAACCGCGCGCGACCTCCGCCTGCTCGGGATAAGACGCCCCAAAGACCTGGTGAAACGCGACCCCCATGCCATGTACAGAAAGTTGTGTCGCAAGACGGGTCGGCGGCAGGATCCGTGTGTCCTTGACGTGTTCATTTGGGCTGTGCGCTTCATGGAAGGCGCGGCGAAGCGGCCGTGGTGGGCCTACACGGCGGAACGCAAACGGGCATACCCGTCGCTGTAGCGGTCCAGTGGAATCCGGGGACACAATACTGTCCATTTCCTGTTCGGCCCAATGTTCAAGAACAGTGGATGTTGTGTCCCTG
>JAVHLO010000138.1 GCA_031082105.1 Planctomycetota bacterium | reverse complement strand
TGAAGGCCCAAAATGAAAGTCGGCTCAAATCCGCCATAACCGCTTGACGATAAGATACGTGGGGAATCGGCGCGGAAGTGCGGAGCGCGTAGCAGAGAGCAAAGAGCGCGAAACGCGGAGCGCTGAACGCCTTGCTCCGAGATCCGCGCACCGCTTGGTATGGCCGCCGGAGGAACCGGTTCCCGAGGAGAGCCTCTCGCAAATGATGGCGTCGGAAGATACGACCGGCACGCTGGGCCTTGCCGCGGGCACGCGGGTGGGCGCCTACACGATCACCGAGCGGATCGCGGTCGGCGGCATGGGGGTGGTCTACAAGGCGCACGATCCTGCGCTCGACCGGCTCGTGGCGCTCAAGGTGATGCACCCGGCAATGGCGCGCCTGCCGGAGCTCGCAACGCGGTTTCTCTGGGAGGCGCAGGCGGTGGCGCGGCTGGAGCATCCCAACATCGTGCGGATATATGCCGCCGGCAAGTCGCGCTTCGGTTACTACATGGCCATGCAGCTCTTCAACGGCGATTCGCTGGCAAAGATCATCCGCACCCACGGCCCGCTCCCCCCTGAGGTGGCGCTCCGCGTGGTGAAACAGGTGGCCTCCGCGCTCCAGGTCGCACACCGGGCCGGTATTGTGCATCGGGATATCAACTCAAACAACATCATGCTCAATAGCGCGTGCGTCGCCGTCGTGACGGACTTCGGTCTTTCCGAGACGCGCGACACCCTGAGCCGGCTCGCGAAGGAATCCGAGGACTATTTCCTGGGGACGCCGGAATATGCCTCGCCGGAACAGTGGCAGAATGAGGACGTCGACGAACGGACCGACATCTACTCGCTCGGCGTCTCGCTCTACGAGATGGTGGTGGGGCAACTGCCGTACGTCTCGGAGGAGATGGCTGACCTGGCGACGATCGTCGCGCACGGGCTGCGCGAACCGCTCGCGGGGTTGTGCCCGCACCTTCCCGCTTCGGTCATTGCCCTGATCGACGTGATGATGGAGCCGAAGAGCACCGACCGGATGCGGAGCGCGATAGATGTCGAGCGTACCGCGGACCGCATCATCGCCTCCTTGCGGGCGAGGTTGGCCGGCGTCGAGGCTGCGGAGTACGCGCCGGCCGCGGCGGCGCAGGCCGAAGCGAACGCCGTCAGGCGCAGGCCGTCCCAGCCGGCCGCGCCTTCCCACAGCACGGCGACTCGCGTGTTGGCTGTCCCAAAGGCGCCCGCGAAACCGGGCGTGCGGGCGATGTGTCACAAGCTGGGGTCGAAGCTGAGGGCGGCCGTGAAGCGGTTCATCGGCCCGCGTGGCGGCGGCGACGGGGCGCGGAAGGCGGCGGCGCTGTAGCTGGCAGAGGTCAGGGCGCCCGCCTCCATTTGAACCAGATTCTTGCTTGCACGAGGCGCGACGACTGAACCCCCTCCGATACAGCAGGTTCTGCTGGACATTATCTCGACTTAACGGTACACTCTCAATTGGCTTCAGGCGCCAACGTGCAACTGCCGAAATTGATTATAGACCCGTGTACAGGTCAAGGGGTGAATTGTGTCCTTTCGGGGCACGGATGGTGGAGCTCAAGGATTACATCCAGATATTCAAGCGACGTGGGGCGCTGTTGCTTGGGGTGTTCCTGCTCACCACGGGCGCGCTACACTTCTTTTCCGCGTATGGCTACCCCACATACAAGGCACAAACGCGTCTCATTATGGAAGGCGCGAGCGCACAACAGATAATTGCCGATCGCATTGTCGGCCACCCGGAGGCACAGTATATTGACTTCGGCACGCGGAGGAGCTTGGTAAGAACAGAGAAAGTCCTGCAAGATACCCACAAAATGCTGTTGACAGGATTTGAATACAAGGACAAGGACCGGGTCATACAGATCTCCAGCCATCCCAACCTGGGAATAGAGCGCGTAATAGGCGCCATCTCCTGCACCGACGAAACCGGCACTACGTTTGCATTCATCAACGCGCAGGCGCAAGATCCGGTACTTGCCGCGGACATGGCCAATGCCGCGACCGTTGCATTGCTCATGCGCATGAGGGACCTCGTCAGAGGAAAGCTCAACACAATCTGTGAAGCTCAAGGGGCGCTGCTGGAAAAGAACACGGCGGCTCTCAACGCCGCAAGAGACGCTTTCACAGCGACTCAAAAGGCGCTGGGATTGCTCGCCGGCGTGACGAATCTGGATGATGAAGTGAGACTCCTGACCTCCTCGCGCATCGCTCTGGAGGAAAAAGCGGCGGCAATAGAAATGGAGGTCGTCGGTTTGCGGGAGGCAAAGGAAGCGCTCGAGAAGAGGGGGATTCCTCCCGAAGGCGCCCCAAAACTACGCGAACTCGACAGTGTCTGTGACAGGATTGACAAGCTTGAATACGAAATGGCCGACATGCTGGTCAAATACACTGCGGACTATGCGCCACTGCAAACCGTAATGGCGCAGCTTGCTTTGCTCAACGAAGAGCGCATAATCCTCAGACTCGCGGAGGCGAAACTCCAGATCCAGGCAAAGGAGCGCGAAATCAGCCTGAAAGAGAAAGAAGCGGCTGGCCTTCGGAAACAAGCGGAAGAGAGGCATCTGAGAATTGAGTCGCTGACCGGCAAAAAGGACCCGTTCGTCACCGCGAAGACCGCGGTTGAAGCGCTCGAGCAAGAACACGACGCCCTTGAGAAGGCGCTTCGAGAGTTTCAACTGCGCAAGGATACTGCATCCGACTTCATCACCATTGACGCCTGGGCTGCGGACGCGCAGGATATGCAACCGTTTTCATCACAGAAATTGCTTTTTGAGTGTCTCGTTGGACTCGTTGTGGCCATTACCGCGAGTTTCCTCAGAGAGCACCTCGACAACAAAATCCACACCCAGTTCGATGTCAAGCGGTATCTAAACCTGCCGGTAATCAGTGTCCTTCCAAATATCAAAGAGCCGGAGAAATTGCTTGTGAAGATCGCTTTGCGATCGGCTCTGTGGGAGATCTTCAACCGCCTCGCCGCTTTCCTCAACCTGCTCGTCGAAAAACAGAATTGCAGGGTCTTCATGGTGACGAGCAGTGCGGAGAAGGAGGGCAAGTCTACGATCCTCGCAAACATCGGCACCAGTCTCGGCAAGATGGGTAAGAGGACGATCCTTGTTGACTGCGATCTGCACAAACCTGTTCTCCATAAGTTCTTTGGCATCGGCGCAGAGAGAGGGCTTTCAACGTACCTCTCGGATAGACTTGACGCGCCCCCTCGCCCTGAAGTCAACGGCCTGCCGCGGCAGGAGTCGCCACAGCCCGGCGAAGCGGCAGCCAGACCTTCTGTGCCCGCGTCCCATATTGTCGTTCCGACGGAAGTTGAGAATCTGTTCGTCATGCCGGGCGGACCCGTTCCGGAAAACTCGGTCGCCTTGCTTGAATCAGCCGGCATGAAGTCGTTGCTGGCCGTACTCAAAGCGCGCTTTGATGTCGTGCTGCTGGACACTCCTCCACTTGAAAGCACCGCTGATCCGCTGATACTTGCCGACAAAGTTGACGCGACCATATTGGTCGTCGGCTGCGGGGCAACCCAACGCCATCAAATCACCTGGGCCAAAAGAATGCTTCAAGACGTCGAGGCGAAGATGCTCGGCGTCGTACTGAATCGCTCCGCGGTTGAGACCAGGGAATACTACTACTATCACTACGGCGGGAAGAAATACCATCGGGAGGGCGCGTAGCCATGAAGAAACAAGAAGAGAACAGCAAGGCGTCTTCCAAAGACCCGAAGAAGCGCAGGAAATACCGCAAACCCACGCTGCGAACGGGGATGCTCTTCCAACAGGGGCTTTTTGAATGCGGCAAGAGCGGCGGGGAGTGTGGTGAGGACAACAAGAGCTAGCCCCGGCTAGTGATCATTGCCCTATGGCCAATGGCCGGACTTTTCTATCCGCTCCGCGCCTTGCTGTCGACCTACGGCAGACGGAAGCAGTAGACCTTCACTTCACCTCCCGCACACTGTGCCACGAAGAAGATTCGACTACCGCTGCCGCTGCCCGCTGCGGTCATGTACAGGATATTGCCGCCGACGATCCTGTAGGGGAAGCCGTTGACGGGGCTGCCGTCCTTGCCCATGGCGGCATCCCAACTGTTGTCGTCGTTCGCTCCGTGCACCGCGTCATTACGGTCGTTGACAACGTACGCGTACCCGCTCTCGGTCCCAAATACGATCACGCGGCGGTCGGAAGCGCCCATGACGCGAGTGCTTATCCTGTTGCCCAACAGTTGGACGTTGTTCCACTGCTCACCCGGATCGTCGGCATCCGCGGCATACGCGCCGGTGTCGCGCACAAGTTTGTACAGCCTCGACCCGCAGCCGCCGTATAAATACTGCGAGAACTGCAAGCGGCGCGCGAGAATGTGGCTATCCGTGATCCTGCCGAGGTCGACTGAGCGGCCTTCGTTCGGCGGCGTGTCAAGACCGTTCCAGTCGGCGACCTGGTACGCCAGCATGCTGCTCATATTGAATCGGTATACATAGTTGTCATGTGGCGCCGTCCAGAACGGCTCATAGCCGGTGATAAACGCGCCGCACTTGTTGGCTGAGGAACTGCCGGCATTCGCGTAGGTGACAATCGAGCCGTCGCTCCGTTTCACCTTTGCCACCTCGTTGCCGTCGCCGGTGAGTCCGGCGAAGACATAGTCGCCCGAGCCCACAGGCACTGCCGTTTCGTCGAAGGCTTGACATCCGGTGGAATAGCCGTAGGTGCCGCCATCCGGGGACGGATTGGCCTGCCAGCCGGTGTCGGTAATCGGGACGCCGGTTGCCCCGTTGAGCTTGTACAACCGTCCAATGCCGCCATCCCGGCAGACGCAGTATACGACAGGACTTCCGCTCTCCACCGGGTTCAGCACCCACCGCGCCCACTCGTTGTCAACAGTATTGCCGACCTGGAGCTTTCTCGGATTCTCCGCCACCCACCCGGCATCAGCGACAAGGGTTGAGCCGTTGTCCGTGAAGGCAAATATCGAGTCGCCAGCGGGGTCACCGCCGGTATCGACAACGGCGACTATTCTGTAGACGCCCGGGCTTATGGCGACGAAGTTGGAACTGAAGCTGATCGCCTTGTTGAAAAGTGAACTGAGGTCCAGCGATGACCTCAAAAGCGTGCCTGATGAGTCAAAGGCGCGCAAGTAGACCTCGTTGGCGTCTGTCCGCTCACAGACGTAGGCTACTCCATAGCCCGAGGTGGCGTAGAAAGCCGAGCTGATATGTGCCGCGGTACCGCCGGCGGGATAAGTCCACAGCGGGGCCGTCCAAGCTGTTCCAGTCACGTTGGCGCCGAACTCGTCCGCCCCGAGGTCCCACTGTGCGCCGCCCGCTCCGTCTCCATCAAGCGGCCGAGGGTTCCCCTCGAAGTCGGCACTGAAGGCGGTTGCCGTGGAGTATGTCGCATTGCCCGGGACATTGCCTGCCACGGAGAGAGCGATGGCGCCGGTATTGTCGATCGGCCCGGTCTCGGGAAGCAGATGGTAGTCTTCGGTGGCCGTACTCACGCAGACGGACTCCAAGTCGAGAATTTCCAGGCAGGAACTGCCATTCTTAAGATTTGGTCCGCTGCTCTGGATGCTGCCGCTTGCGATGCAGTTTGTCCAGCCGCCGGCCGGCGCGCCCGCATCGGAATGGGTGACGCTGCCGTCGATGGTACAGTTGTCCGCGTAGTCGACATTCGAAACGCCGCCGATAATGACGCAGTTACGCAATCGCTGGCCGCGAGTGCCCGAAGTAGCTGAGACATTTCCGACAATGACGGCGTTATCGATCCGGACGTTCGCGGTTGCGCCGAAGTTCGGCGACTCGGTAAAGAGCGAATTCGTAACGCCGGCGTCGATCACGTCTCCGCCGGCGGCCGCCGCGAGCGCGTCACCGATGGATTTGTAGTAGTAGATGGAGGCGCCGCTGGTGCGCGCGACAGCCTGGCCGTTCGAGGACCAGAAGATTCGGCCGGCGGCGTCGTTTTCGTTCGATTCGGCGACGGTCTGGCTCGACGCAAGCTCGCCGGCGTATCCCACAAACGTGAACGTATAGGTCCCGCTCGCGCCGGATTTCACGTTCTTTGCGGTGGCGGTGTCGGATGAATTCTCGAACCGGCAGCCCATGACGGTGTTGTTTCCGACAGAAGCGGTGATGCCGGCGAAATTGAGCAGCGGCGCGCCCGCGCTGGTGGAAAAGTCGAACCTGCCGAAGTTCAGGCCATGGCCCGCGCTCCAGTTGTTGACCTGCATTCCGTTGGCGTCGGTGTAGAGGACGCTGTAGTGGTTCATGTTGACGGTGCCGTCAACGGTGAACGCAAAGCCGCCGGTGGCGCCGCTGCGGGTAATCACGGCAGGCTTCACCGATGAGGCGCCGGAGGTGCTGAGAGTCCCGCTCGCGTCCACGGTGAGGCCGCTTGCACTGCCTCCGACGGCGAGGACGCTCCCGCCGACAAGCTGTATTGTCCCGCCTGCATAGGCTCTCGCGCTTCCGACAGAAGCGTCTCCGCAGGTCACAGTCTTTCCTGTCCCACCGGAGTTCCCTATCTGGAAGATGCCTTCGACTGCATGCAGATGCACACACGGGATATCGGTCGCCGCGTAGATCACATCTGTGGAGAGGGCGGTATTCGCGCGCAGGTAGTAGAACTTGTTGTTTGCGCCGGCGATCGAAACGCTCTTTGTGTTGCCGGTCATGTTCACGTAGTTCGCGGCGCCGTCTGCATCGAAGGCGTTGTCGCCGGAGATTGTCAAGTCGCCGCCGCAGTCGATGTCGCTGTCGGCGGAGAGCGTGACGGTTCCGCCGGTGAAGTTGCAGTTGCCTGCAACATCCAGCAAGTCAGCGGCGCTGTTCATAACCAACGAGGAGGAACCGCTCTTTGAATAGTTGCCGCTGACATTCACAGTTCCCGCAGTGGCCCCGTCGCTGAATTGCAGTATTCCGCCGGACTGGGTCAGGTTTCCGTTGATGTCGTGCGTGAAGGCGCCGATCGTGAAAGTTCCCGACACATGCCGCAAATGGCCGGTGGCCTGAATCGTGACGACGCCGCCCGGGGAGAAGTCGTTCACAAGATACAGCGTCTGCTCATGGGGCGAGCCGGTAGCGGTAACTGTGAGATTTCCGCTCGCGACGGAGTAGCGTATGTCGCTATCAGACCAGCTTCCAACTGCGGCCGAGAGATCGGAATTGCCGGTGGCGGCGCTGTTGTGGTTGCGGATCGTCAGGTAGTTCTGGTACAGGTTCATGTCGCTGACGCTGTCGCCTGTTCCCCAGACGGTGACGGAGCCGCCGTACGGGGCCGCGCCGCTGTCCACGTATACGAGCAGGCGGTTTCCAGGGGCGACGGTCAAGTTCTTTGCGAACCTGCCTGAACCATCAGTCGCGGCCGTTCCTTTGTCAGCGCCGTTCACGAGGAATCGAATAGTCACACCGCCGACTCCGGCCGGGGTGTCCGGGTCGTCGTAGAGGAAGCCGGTAACGCCCACTCCGAAGGAGCCGCCGACGGTCTTGGGCCAGCCGACAGAATCGTCGTTGGTGGGAACGCTCGACCCGGGATTCGTACCTGCGGCTGACTCGATGTACTTGTTGCTGTCCGCCGGTCCGCCCCCGGCCGGATTCGCCTGAGCCACAGTGGTTCCGGGGACTATGGTGCAGTCCGTACCCAGATAAATCACGAGGATCTTGTCGTCGTCAAGCCACTGCTGGTTGCCGCCAGGCGGAGCCGGAGAAGCGAGACTTCCCCAGGTCGCGCCGCCCGAAAGCGGGATCATCGTCGCGATGGCCGTAGTGTCGCCATCCGTCGGGAAGTCAAACGTGAACACGATGCGATCCTGGTTCTGGAGACCGGGCCCGCCGCCGGAGTAGTCTTCCCCGAGGGCCGATTGAAGCGTGGGCAACGGCGCGGAGCCGAACGACCCCGTAAGGAGGAGTCCCGGATCCGCCGAAGGCGTGGCATTGTAGGCGCCGGATGAGTCTTTGATCGTGCCCGCGACGATGCGAATCCGGTCGCCGTCCACGATGGTTCCGCCCGAACCGGAGAAGGTGATGGTCAGCGTCTTGTTGCCGTTCGACCATATCGTGGTGGAGACCGGCGCCCAGGTGCGCGCCGCCCAAGGGTTGTTCGGCTCGGTGACGACCAGGGTCGCGCCGGGGTCGCTCTCGTTGACGTCATACGCGTTCGTCGGGTTGTCGAACGTGAGGGTGAGCGTATCACTCGTGTCGATACCGCTGTTCACCGGCGCGGGGTCGGCGGCCACGGCGGCCGTCACGGCGACGGGAGTCTGCCCGAAGTCGCCCGTGATTGAAGGGGGCGAGCCGGAGGCGGTGTTGACGTTCTGCACGTCCATAATCGTGTTGGATCCGATGGTGATCGTGTCCGCGACCGCGACCGACACGGTCGTATTACCCGCCTCGATTCTGATGACGAGCGTCTTCACATTGTTCAGATATGCCTGGTCTCCGCTGTTCTTGTTGCCCAGGCCCGAAACGCCCGTGAAAGTGGTGGCGGTCTTGCCGGTATAAGTGAAGTCGTCGCTGTTCACGAAAACGGTTAGCGGCGTGGACACGGTATCCGGGAACGTCGACGTGTCGTCGACGGTCAGCGTGCCGCCGCCGCCGTACGCCGCGGTCAGGGTCGTTGTCT
>JAVHLO010000137.1 GCA_031082105.1 Planctomycetota bacterium | reverse complement strand
CGGCGACGAACCCGTGCCCGAGCTGCCGGTCGGCGCGCCGGGCATGAACCGCGGCCCGACGACGGTCGGGAACGTGAACGTGAACGTACCGTTTTCAAATGGCAGCATCTCAACGTACTGGATGGTAATCTCGACCGTCTCGCCCGGCATGATGTTCGCCACGGACTGCGTGAAGATGTTCGGCCGCTCCTGGTCGAGCAGCGAGGCGACCTGGCCCTTCTTTTTGGCGTCCTCATAGATCTGGCGCGCCTCTTCGCGTCGCTTGATCTGGCCGCGGACGGTCCGCTGGCCGACCTTCATAAGCATGTCGTCGACCGCGCCGTTCTGCGACAGCGGGAACGTGTAGATGGCCTCGATCTTCTCTTTGAACGGGTTGCCGAACGTCTGGACGACGGTGACGCGGGCGACGAAACCCGATATCTCCGCTCTGACGCTCGTGTGTTTCAACGGGCACGCGCCGAGCGGCTTGCCGGTCGGGTCGATGGCGCTCAGCCCGCCCGTGCCCTCGATGCTGGGCTGTTCAGGCGTCTTTCCCTGGGCGCGAACATCGACCTGCGTAAAGAACACGAACCCGGCCATGATCGCAAGGATCAATGCGTACCGGGCTGCGTGTCTCCAGATTCTGTTTGTATTCGCCATGGCTGCCTCCGCTTCAAATCGAGCCTCTCGAACCGCAACACGCTGCAATCCAGATGATCCAACTACCCATTTAGACGCCGCGCGTGCGGAAAAGTTCAGGCTTTTTCCTTCCGTTCGGGGCCCGAGCGGTCTTGAACACACCACGGGCCGCCCGGCATTGTTCCCGAATGAAGGAAAAGCACCGACAGCCTGTCATTGCGGGCCGCAACGAGGCAACCGCCAAGGCCTCGCACGCCGGACTGATGGAGGCCGCTTCGCGACGGCTTGCCAAGTTTCTCTAGAATACAAGAAATCCGGCAAGAAGTCAACCTGTCAAGGCCATCCAGGACCTTTCGGCCAGGAAACCACAGAAGGACCTGGTGCAGCATTGCCGCAGCATGAATCAACCACCGAAACCGCGGAAACCGCCGAACCCCCGGACAACAACCGTCTGGGCAACTTCGGCGGATTCAGTGGCCATAGCGCCTGTTTCCCCGTGAAAAACAGGGACTTCAAGAGACTTGACGAGACGAGTGCGGCAGTGACACTGGTCGAAGCTCACGGCCATTCACCTACCTGCCACAGAAGCGCCAACACATTGGGGAATCTCCAGAATGCTGACGTGGCTCTCGGTGTCTCTCTCCGTGCCTCAGTGTCTCTGTGACCATTTCCCTTGTGGCCTGCTGCGTTGCGGAATCCGCATCCCGGCCGCCCCCTGTCGCCGCCTTCTTCTTGCAATGGCTCACGCGTTCTGCTATGTTGCTGTGCACAGGGCATCGCCCTGGTTTCCATCATGACAGCGTATCCTTTTTGGCGCCGGGCCCATGCGTGTGATCGTCGCCGAAACGGCCGGTTTCTGCTGGGGCGTGAAGCGCGCCGTCGAGCAGGTGCTCTCGCTCGCTCGCGCGCATAAGGGGCCCGTCTGCACGCTCGGGCCGCTTATCCATAACCGCAAACTCTTGTCGCAGCTTGAAGGGCTCGGCATCACGTCGGTGACGCTTGACGACCTGCGCGGCGACAAGGGCGCCCAGGCCACAGGCGTCAAGCCCGCACACGGCCACTCCGAGCCGCCGGACAGGGCTTGCCGCGATGGTGAGCCTTCGGCGTCTTGCGCAGGCTCGGTTTCCGAATCTCCTTCTCACACTGGCGAGGAGATGCCGAAACAAGTTCGGCATGACGGCAAAGGCGGCGTTTCCGAGTCTCCTCCTTACACTGTCGAGGAGATGCCTAAACAAGTTCGGCACGACGGCAAAAACGGCATTCCCGGGTTCCACTCTGCCGCTATGGAGACGATGGCGTCCGCGTCGGCGCGTGACCGCCGCCTCGTCGTCATCCGCGCGCACGGCGTCACGCCGCAGGTGATGGACCAGGTCCGCGCTTGCGGTGTCGCCGTCCATGACGCTACGTGCCCGCTCGTCCGCCGGGCGCAGGAGACGGTGAAAAAAAAGGCGGGTGAGGGGATGGATGTCGTCATCGTCGGCGACCGCGGCCATGCCGAGGTCGAGGGACTGGTCGGCTACTCCGGCGGCAAGGCCTGCGTCATCGCGGGACCCGCCGAGATTTCGACGATCGCGGCCTCCGACGTGCCCACCTGCGCGATCGCACAGACCACGCAGGACATGGAGATCTTCCAGCAGTCCGTGGCGGAGCTTGCAAAGATACGGACCTGCTGCGAGGCGGTCGACACGATCTGCGGGTCGACGAAGAAGCGTCAGCATGAAACCCGGCAGCTTGCGAAGCAGGTCGACGTGATGGTCGTCGTCGGCGACCGGACGAGCGCGAACACGGCCCGGTTGAAGACCGTGTCCGAGTCCGCCGGCGCGCGGACGATCCTCGTCGAGGACCCGTCTGAGATGAGCGTCTCCGATTTCGCCGGCGTGCGGACCGTGGGAATCACCGCGGGCGCGTCCACCCCGAGCTGGCTCATCGGCAGCATCGTCGACCGGCTCCACCACATCTCGCGTCAGCGGAGCGGCGGTATGACGCGGGCGCTGCTCCGCGCGCTGGATCTGCTCGTGCACGCGAACGTGGTCGCCGCGTTCGGCGCGGCGTGCCTCGTCTTCGCCACGTCCAGGTTCCAGGAGATCCCGTTTCCGGCCGTTGCCGCCACGATTGCCGCACTCTATGTCTTCTCGATGCACACGCTGAACCGGTACGTGGACCGGCTGGTCCTGCCCGCCAGCGAAGAGGTAGGATCGCTGATCTACCGTCGCTACCCCGTCCCGATCCTGGTCGCTTGCGTGCTGACGGGCCTCGCCGCGGTCGCGACCGCGCTCCGCCTGGGTTGGCTTCCATTCGTGCTTGTGGCGCTGTCAGTGGCGGGCGGGGCGGTGTACGGCGTGAAGATCCTGCCGCCCACGCTCAGCGGTCTCTTCGGCATACGCCGCATCAAGGACATCCCCGCCTCGAAGGACCTTTCGACGGCCGGCGGGTGGGCGATGCTGACCGCGGTCGTGCCGTTCGCCGCGACGCGCACCGACGCCGGCGCGCGGACATTGCTGGCTTTTGTTTTCGCTTTCGTTCTCGTGCTGATCAGGTCGACGATGCTCGGCATGCGCAGCGTACAGCGCGACATCATCGTGGGTCGCGAGACGGTCTTCAACGTGCTCGGCCCGAGGGGGACGAAGATCGCGCTCGCGCTGCTGATCTCTGTGCTCGCGGCGCCGCTGGTCGGGCTTGCGCTGCTGGGCGACGTGTCGCTCGCGCTGCGTCTCGGAATCGTCCTGCTCTACGTGGTGTTGTATATCGGCCTGCAGACGGCGAAGATACTGCCGCACGGGACGCCGGGCGAGTTCGTGATCGAGGCGCAGTTCATCCTCTGCGGCGTTGCGGCGCTGCTGCCGTGATTCCTCGGAACACGGATTTCGCGACGCAGCAGGGCCGCAACCAGAAACGGCCACAGAGCCACAGAGACACGGAGGCGCAGACAAACAGGACTGAGAGCGGCTTTGATATCCGGGAGATGTCTCCGTGCCTCTGTGATTAGAATCCTGAGTCCACAAGATCTGAAACAGCATTCAAGATCTTGTCAACCCGGAAACCGCCAAGACGCCAAGTAAATCAAGAAAGCCCTGGCGTTTTCGGGAGTTTTCGGCATATCCGGTCCCCGATTCGTCGGGGAATGCCGACAGGGACTGTCCCGCCAAGGGCGGGATCCGCCTGAGGCGGAAACGAGACTTGTACGAGACTGGAAGTTGTGTTGTCTCGTCAGAGTCACTTGAAGTCCCTGTTCCAGTATTCGACTAGATTCTACTTCTTCATGATTCTTGGCGACCTTGGCGCGCTTGGCGTTCTGGCGGATCGTTGGGCTCTCGGGGTTGTCCGCCTCGGGCGGATCCGCTGAGGCGGAAAGGTCTATTTCGCTGCCCGGAACAATTCACGAATACCCGAGTCGAGACAACACAAAGACTCTCTGTACTCCTATCCTCTAAGATCGTGTTTGTCCAGCAGAGTCTTCTTGCCACGGAGGCGCGGAGACACAGAGAAATTTCTAAAATATCGACGTTGTTCTCGATATTCTTCTCAGTGCCTCTGTGGCTCTGTGGCTATTCCGGTTGCAGCCCTGCTCCGCTGCGAAGTATCATGTTCGACAGAATCGTCCTCATAACGAAGCTCACGCCGCTTGAAGAGCTGATCGAGCGCTTCAACTCGCGGGCGCAGGCCAAGTTCTACATCGAACACTCGGGCGCGTCGTTCACCGAGTATGAACAGGCGCACGACGCATACCACGCATCGGCCGACCGCATCAGGAAGCTCCTCCCCCAGGACGTCAAGATGCACTGCATCGAGCGATCGTTCGTGCCGAACTACCTCTTCGGAGGCAACGACCTCGTTGCCACGCTCGGCCCCGACGGGCTCGTCATCAACGTCGCCAAGTACCTCAACAACCAGCCGATTCTCGCGGTCAATCCCGACACGAAGCGGGTCGATGGAATAATGGTCCCCTTCTCCGTCGAGACGGCGCATGCGGAGATCAACCGGATACTCGAAGGCGACTTCACCGTCGACGAGATCACGATGGCAAAGGCGACGCTGAACGACGGACAGGAGCTCTACGGCGTCAACGACCTGTTTATCGGACCCAGGAGCCACATCTCGCTGCGCTGCACGGTCCACTTCGACGGCAAAAGTGAAGACCAGTGTTCGAGCGGGATCATCGTCACCACTGGCGCGGGGTCGACGGCCTGGTTCCGCGCCATCATCGCCGGCGCCCGCGGCGTGGTCAAGGCTTTCGACAATATCCCCGCATTTGCGGAAAGACCTCACCGGTTCGACTGGGGCGCGGACCACCTCTACTTCAGCGTGCGCGAACCCTTCGAGAGCAGCACGTCGCACGCGAACATCGTATTCGGCAGGATAACCCCCGACCGGCCGCTCGAGGTGGTCTCGCAGATGCCTCAGAACGGGGTCATCTTCAGCGACGGGATCGAGAAGGACTTTCTGGAGTTCAACTCCGGCAGGACCGCTGCAATCGCCGTTGCGGAAAAGAAGGCGCGGCTCATAAGGAACGAATGACCGAATCACGCAACATCTTGCTTGGCAGAATCGTGGTGCAGCTCGGGTTCGTCACGCGCGAACAGATCGAGCAGTGCGTGAGCGAACAGGACAAGTGCGCACGGGCCGGCGAGAAGACGCATTCACTCGGGACCATCCTTCTGCGCAAGAGATTCCTCACGCAGGCCCAACTCGACCAGGCGCTGCAGGCACAACAGCAGGCGCTCCACAAGGAACACGAATGGGTAGCGGGCCGCAAAGAAGACGTCCTCTTCGGAAAATTGTGGGTGACGTCCGGGATCCTCCCGGAGGGCAAGGTCAATGAATGCCTCCGGCTCCAGGCGCAGATGCATGACCAGGGCGTCGTGATTCGGCTCGGCGAGCTCGCCATCAAGAAGGGGTTCCTCACCGCCGCCCAGGTCACGCAGACCCTGCGGCTCCAACACAAGACGATCATGCGATGCGGTTCCTGCGCGAAGTCGTTCAACGTGCCCGCCTCGATGATCGCGAAGGGCGTGCGCTGCCCCCACTGCAACGGCGAGCTCGCGCTCAAGGAGCCCGGCCCGAACGTGGCGGTTGCGGGGAGCGCGCCCGCTTTGCCCGTGTTCAAGCACAAGCCCGAACAGCGGAGCGAACAGCATCCGGCCTCAGCAACCGAGGCGACGATGCTGGCCGGCGACGCGATACACATCAAGGGCCGGCCCGCAGGCAGGTCCGAAGACATGGTCGTGACCATGAAGGCGCCGACGTCGGCGCGTCCCGGCGCGGGGACTGATCCGGGGCAAACGCCCGACTCCGCCCCCACCGTCCTTGCGACGGACGCGGCCGGCGCCGCCTCCGCTTCGAAGCCCGGTTCGCCGCTCACCGGGAAGCCCTTCGGGAGGTATATGCTCCTGGACGTACTCGGCCGTGGCGGCATGGGCGTCGTCTACAAGGCGTGGGACGGCCAGCTCCAGCGTGTCGTGACGATCAAGGGCGAGGGTGACGAGATCGACTCGGAACTGGTCAGGCGTTTCATCCGCGAGGCGCAAAGCGCCGCCAAGTTGAGCCACGCGAACATCGTCCAGATCCACGACATCGGCGTCTTCGAAGGCACACATTATTTCACGATGGACTACCTCGAAGGCCGGAACCTGAAGTCACTCCTTGAAAACCGCCGGCCCGGGGCCACTCGAGGCCGGCCCGCCGGCGCGAGAACCGACCCGCGCGACGCTTCGCGAAAGAGTGGCCGATCGGATGCGGTTTCCTCCGGAACCGCCACACACGCCGCCGGGTTCAGGCTCCCGGCGAACGCCGAGAACCTCGACACGAGATCGTGCATGCTCATCCTCCGCGAGGTCGCGCGCGCGCTTCAACACGCGCACGAGCTCGGCATCATCCACCGCGATCTCAAGCCCGCCAACATCATTGTCACGCCCGACCGCGGCCCTGTCGTCACCGATTTCGGCCTCGCCAGGGACGTCAAGGGCATCGGCAAGTCCGGACTCACCATGAGCGGCCAGGTCATCGGCACACCCGGCTACATGCCGCCCGAACAGGCAGAGGGACACGTGTCGAAGGTGGGACCGCATTCGGACGTCTACGCGCTTGGCGTCATCATGTACGAGATGCTCACCGGGCGGATGCCGTTCGAATCCGACAACGTCTACAAGCTGCTCCAGAAGGTCGTCCACGAGGACCCCGCGCCTCCGAGCAGCGTGTGCCGCACGGTGCATCGTGACATCGAGACCATCTGCCTGAAGGCCATGGAGAAAGATCCCGCGCGACGCTACCCGGCCGCGGGCGAGTTCGCGGACGACATCGAACGTTTTCTGAACGGCGAGCCGATCGGCGCGCGGCCGGTGTCGGCCGTCCGAAGAGTCGCGAGGAGATTGACAAAGAATCGTGCGGCCTTCGTCGGGTTCGCCGCGGCCATCCTGATCGGGCTCGGCGTGGGGGTCTTCTTTCTGGCCAGCGCCGTCAAGCACGGTTCCGACCTGCAAGACGCGCGGACGGCGATGGAAGCGACGCTCAAGGATGCCGAATCGCTCGGTACCGCGCCCGAGGTACCGGGCCCGGGCGAGCTCGATTCACGCCAGAAGGCCTGGGAGCGGGTGAAGGAAGCCGCGGCGAACCTGCTCGTGCTCGCCGCCGACGACCCGCCGGGCGTCAAGGCCCGCGATGAAAGCCGGAATCGGCTCGCTGAAATCTCCGGCCTCCGCGAAGCTGAGAAGCGCAGGATCGAATTGGAGCGCGACCGGGCGAACGTGAAGCTCGCGGCCGCCTCCGTTGCGGACAAGGTCAAGGGATTGGACCGGTACCTCTACTCCACTGCCCTTCCCATCGGGGAGTACTGGAAGGCCATCGACGAATGTCTGGCGGAATTCGACAACCTCGTCCTTGCGCACCCGGACGTCGCTGAGGTCTGGTACTTCAGGGGTCGGCTCAAGCTGATGCTCTCGCAGCATGAAGAAGCGGAGGCCGACCTCTGCAAGGCGCTGGAACTCGAACCGGCGCACTACATGGCGCGTCTCTACCGCGCGCGGCTCTACGCGGAGTGGTTTCTTGCGCTCTCCTATAGCTCGATCGGCCTCTCCAAGAGCGAGCTGCGCCAGAAGACGGTGGACAAGCACGAGAAGGCCGTCGCGGATATCGCCGCGATCGAGAAGGCCTCGGCCCCGATCAGGTGGGCGGGAGAGGAGGAGAGGACGCGAGTGTTGATCGATGCAAGCCACCAGGTGGCGCTGGTGAAATACGATGTTGCTCTCGAGATTCTCGCCAAGGCCGGCGGCGATTCGCCCCACGAAGAGTATCTCAACCTGGTGGGCGCCGCCTGGTTCATGAAGGGCGACGCCGCGAAGTGCGAGGAGGCGCAGACGAAGGCCTTGAACCGCCGACCCAGGTACTGGAAGGCGTTCTTCGACCGGGGCAACGCGCGGTATGCGCAGAGGAACATCGACGGCGCCATCGCCGATTGGACGGGTGCGCTCGAGGTTAACAACCGGTTCGTGAACGCGTACTTGAACCGCGGCGTGGCCCGCGCCGGCAAGGGCGATTATGACGGCGCGGTTGCCGATTGGGAGGCCGTCCTCAAATTGAACCCGAAAAGCGACGGGGCATACCACAACCGCGGCCTGATCCGGAAGGCGAAAGGCGATTTCGCCGGCGCGATGGCCGATTACGACAAGGCCCTGGAGATTAACCCGCACGATCCCCAGACGCTCAACAGCCGGGGTGTCGCGCGGTCCGAGCAGAACGACTTCCCCGGCGCGATCGCCGACCTCGACAAGGCGATTGCGGAGAGTCCCAAGTACTCTGCGGCGTATTACAACCGGGGGAATGCGCGCGTTGCCCTGGGCAAAGCCGATGCCGCGCTTGAGGACTACGCGAAGGCGATCGAATACGATCGGTCCAACACAAAGGCCTTTCTGGCCCGGGGCAACCTGTACAGCGCCATGAACAATGTCCCCGCGGCGATCGCGGACTACAGCGCCGCGCTCGAGCTCGAACCCACATCGGCCACCGCACACGTGGCCCGCG
>JAVHLO010000136.1:1892-8685 GCA_031082105.1 Planctomycetota bacterium | reverse complement strand
CGAGTTCCACGGATCGGTGATTTCAATGAACGCCCAGCGCCCGAAGCCGCCGTGGTTGTTGATGGCCGGTACCCAGAGCGTCCGCGCGGTCTCAACTTTCGCGGCCTTGTCCTTCTTGTTCTCGCCGGTTACTTCGATGATCAAGTTGAGCAAGTCGTCAGGGCCGTGTCCATCCTCTATCCGGGCGACAAAGTCAGGATAGTATGGTTTCTCTTGCCCGTTCAGCGTGTATGGGATCGTGAATCCTACATTGTGATTCTTGACGTAGCAATAAACCTCATCCATGTCCTCAAGCGCCTGCGCCAGCTTCTGTTCCCAGGAGTCTGTGTCGGCGACGACGAATGAGATGTGGCACCTATCTGCCTTGGTGGCGAACACCGGGCGCGTGGTGTCGAAGTCCACGTGCTTGGTGGAGCCTTCCTTGTCGTAAGGGTGCAAGAGTGGCTTCAGGCGCTTGTTGCCCGCTTCGCCGCGCACGATAGCGCGGTAGACCCGATCGGCCGCGTCGTGGCTGAACTCCGCGATGAGGAGCATCTGCGGGAAGGCGTTGTCTTTGAGGCGGACGCATTCTCGCATCCACTGCTTGACGATCGGGAGCAGCTTCGGAAAGAGCCACGGTTTCTCGGCGCCATCGTCATCGCGCAAGTACTTGTCGAGGACCCGTCTGGCGATGCAGAAGGCCACCTCGTTCTCGCGATGTTTTTTCAGGTCGTCCAGTGTGTGAATCGTCTTCTCCCCGACTATCGGGTCTACTTGAACCTTGGTCGGCAGTTCATGGGTGGAGAGGTCGAGCCGCGATTCCTTCGTGAAACTCGCGCTCAAGGTCTCAGAAGGCAGCTCGTACTTATAGCCGACGACGCGCGGGAAGCGGATCATTCGGTCAATCCGGTCTTCCAGCGCCCGCACACGAGTAGGGATGGGGCCGGGTTTCGGGTCCTGGGACGAACCGCTGCACGGGATGAATGAGAAGGGGACGCCGTAGACTTCCGCGTATTCCGGTTCGAACTTGCCCTCGGAATTGATGGCGTAGCTCATGCGGCGCAGACCACGGCCGACGACCTGTTCGCATAGTAGCTGGGTGCCGAAGGCGCGCACACCGAGGATGTGGGTGACGGTATTCGCGTCCCAGCCCTCGGTCAGCATGGAGACCGAGACGACACACTTTACGTGCTCACCCAGCTTGCCGGGTTTACCGACCGTGTTCATCACTTCACGGAGGATATCTTCGTCAGTGAGCTTCTCCAGGTCGCGGTCGGGGAAGCGCTGAAGATACTCACGCTTGAATTCCTCGATTTCGGCGGCGGCGATCTTCTTGAACTCTGCGCTCATTCCTTCGCCGGATTCGAGCTGCTCACTGTCGATGAGGATCGTGTTGGGCCGGGAAGTCCAGCCACCGTTCTCCTCATTGTTGAAGATCTGCAAGGCGCCGGGCACCACCACCGTTCTCTCCTTGGTAACCTGTTTCTCCCACCCGGCGACGTAGTCGTAGACCACCTTCGAGACGCTGGTGTTGTTGCAGACCACGATGAAGACAGGCGGTGTCTGCCCCTTGGCCTGGGCCTCGGCGCTTTCCTGCCAACGCCGGTAGTACTGCTCATAGTTTCCGTAGAGGCTGCGGAGAGCGCCCTCCAACTCCGCGGGCAGCTTCGGCTCGCCCGAGTACTCTTGCGTCGCGCGTCCCTTCTTGGGCAGGTCTTCCCGGATACGGAACCACAGATCGCGGTACGTCGGCATCTCGCCGGTCATGGAGTCGTCGGCCACGGGAACACGCGGAACCTTGACGATGCCCGACTCGATGGCGTCGATAAGAGAGAAGTCCGACACGACCCAGGGGAAGAGCGTCCCTTCCGCGAAGCCGGAGCCGCGGAGGAAGAACGGCGTGGCGGAGAGATCGTAGATCGCCCGGATGCCGACCTTGGCTTTGACTGCTTCGAGGCCGGAAATCCAGACACGAGCTTCTTCGTCGCGTTTTTCCGCTTCCCTGCGCTCGTCTCCAGTGAGCTTCGGGGCGTCTTCCGCGTCGGGCTTGCGCCTGTAGCAGTGATGCGCCTCGTCGTTCAGAACGACAATGTTCCTCTTGTTGCCGAGACCGCGGCAGACGCGGCGTACCATTTGATCGGGCGTCTCAGTGAACGGGCTGCCGGCGCCCCTTGTCAGGATGTCCTTGGTGATCTTGCCTGTCGCAACGCGCTCGCGCGGTTTCATCTGGTGAAAGTTGGTGACAATGATCTTGGCCTGACATAGCTCCTGCAGCATGTCCGCCGGCAGGAGGTCGTGCTTGCGGTAGTAGTTGTCCGGGTCGTTGGGCAAGAGCACGCGCAACCGGTCGCGGATCGTGATGCCGGGCGTGACGACCAGGAAGGCGTCGCTGAAACGGGCATCCTGGGGATTCGCGAACTTGTTGAGCGCCTGCCAGGCGATGAGCATGGCCATGACAACCGTCTTGCCGCTGCCGGTGGCCATCTTGAACGCGACCCGGAAGAGGAGGGGGTTGCTCTTCTCGTTCTCCTCGTGAAGTCGGCCTTCCGTGTAGCGGTCGCCCTGCTTTGCTGCCGCCTCAGCCAGGTAGATCGCGGTCTCGAGCGCTTCAATCTGACAGAAAAACAACCTTCGCTCTCTGTCCGGGCGCAGCCAATACTCAAGCAGTTCGGCAGTCGTGCGAGTCGTTCCCGGCCGCCCTGCCATGCGCCACTTGGACAAGCTCGATCGAATCTGATTGACGAAGTTGTTCGGCTCGATTCGGTCTTCCGTCCATCCCGTCTCGAAGAGTGGCAAGTTGCGGCCCCTCTTCCTCGGGCGTGGGACGGGGATGAAGTACGCGCTCGTCCGACGGGTTTCCACGATCTCGTTCGTGATTCCCTCGTTGGAGAATCTGAAATGCCGAGAAGGCTCGTCGAAGGGCGAGTTGAGAATCGGATTTTCGATTACAGTCTGTCTCGGCATCCGGGCTCCAACCTACTTGTCCTTCTTGTTCCGCTGTTCCTCCTCGCGTTTCCGCTGGACCTCTTCGGCGGCTTCCAGCGCGGCCTTCACCTCTGCCGACGGCGGCGGGGGCACTGCTGTGTCTGCGACGGCGCAGATCGTCGGCACAAGCTCGTCCATGAAATGATACATGCCGTTCTCGAATTCTTCACTTCCCGGCCTCCCGGCAATGGAGAATGCATCGAGTTTCTTCCATCGGACCTTCGGATCGGTCTCCTCTTTGAATATCTTCTCCAATTTCTCCTTCCATTCGGGAATCCTCTTCTTGAAAGGCTCAAGTTCCGCGATGCGGCGGTCCCATTCTGCCATAATCGCCTTCATCTCTTCCTCCGTCAGCGGGCGGCGCAGGAAACTCGAGAAGGCGCACGAGGCAATCCATCCTGGTTGACTCGGGTTGTCCAGCGCTTCTATGTAGTTGCAGGGGTCTCGTTTGTTGTCCTCGAGCGCAATCTGCAACGGGTTCCGGTTGACATCGACCGGCCCTTCCGTTCTGGTAATCTCATGCAGGAATCGCGCGAACGGCTCGGCATCGAACCCCTTCAACAGTTCCCGAAGCCCAGGCTCGCTCCTTCGAATCAGTTCTCTCGCCTGGTTCTTCACCAGTTCTCTCTGTTCTTCGGTCATCGTGAACCGCTCAACGAAGAAACCTATGTAGTGCCTGAGATAGGCAATCAGTATCGCGAAGTCTTCATCGCAGTATTTCCTCCGGCCGCCGTCGTGTTTGATTAGTTCCCTGAACGCCGACAGGAAGCGATCAATCAGCGCCCTGTCGAGCCGAGTGGGAAGCTGTTCCAGACGTTCCTGGATACTTGCCTGAAAGCGCATCTCCTGTTCGTCAGTAAGCGCCTGAAAATTCTCGGATACGAGCTTGGCGAGCGACTCTTCAACATATTGAACGTCCTCTTTCCGCGGGATTTCCGCGAAGGCGGGCGTCATTCCCAGGACAAAAAGCCATGGCGCGAACAAAATGCTCTTCTTCATGCTGTCTTCCTCCTAAGGATGCGCACATTCCTTGACAATTCTGAGACCGAACTCGGTCGGCGAGACCTTCAGGTGAATCTCCACCGCCACATCATCTATCGACAAGTTCAGGACGATGATCCCTTTGTAGTAGAGTGTCCCTTCGACACCGCAAGTCGCCCCACGCCGCATTGACACGCTCTCGTTTGCGGTGTCCAGCGGTGTTGTGGAAATAGGCGACCAGGTGACTTCCGGGCCCAGCTTGGCGTAGGGGCCTTCCTTCTGCGATGTGCCGATCTGGAAGACCAGCTTGTACTGCGGCGACTCCCCCTCTTTCTGAGTGATGTCGATCTTCTTTCTCTCCGCTTTGTCTTCAGCGAGGCCGACAGTCCACAGTTCGCCCTGGACTGAGCACTGGACGTTGCCGCTTGAACCGCCCCAACCGTCTTTCATACTGATTGTGCCGGAGATGGCGACATCTGCGTCGATTTGCGCCGTGCAGCTCGGTGCATGCCCGCTTGTACATAGTGAGCCCGTGTGGATGATCTTCTTTTCGCGCCTGTTGAACCGGCCCCAGTCTTTCCCATCAATGCCGGAAGTGAACTTTACCAGCTCCCCTCCTGGATGGTGCTTGACCAGGTCAGGTCTACAGTCGGGAGTGCGGTAGTTGCCGTCGATCTTCGCGTTGATAAGAATCTCTCCGTCAATGGCCTTGTAGACGAAGATGTTTCCCGCCCTTCGCCACTTGCGTTTGTCTTCCTCGAAGAGGCAGCAGTCCAGGACCTTCTTTGTTTTCTTCCACTCGCCTTGTTCTACCAGCTTCGTCTCCCCGTCGTCCGGGCAGGCCCAGATCTCGCGATAGAATTGCTCCGCCTCTCCCGGTTTCTTCTCCAAGTTGTACTTGCATACCGGCAAGCCCGGTATTTTGATGCTCCTCGGGGCTTGATGGCCGTCGCCTGATGGCGATGGGACAATGCACACTGGAAGGAGTTCCAGCTTTCGTGGCGTGGCCACAACAAGGTTCGCGTTCCTGCCTGGCGTAAGGGGATTGAGGGTCGTCTTGTCCAGCTTCCGCGGCACCGCCGTCACATAGGTCTCTTTCTCGCCGATCCCGAGCTTCTGAATCGCCAGCTCGCCCGCCGTCAGTCCCAGCGGCACGGCCCACAACATCGGGTTGTTTCCTTCCCCGCCCCGCCCGCCCGGAATGACCGGCAGTCCGTCGAGCGACATCCCTTTTTCAAGCGTCTCTCTGGAGGCAATGCCCTCGATGCTCTGTTCGCCGTCCCCGGCAACCACCGGCCCGCTCGCCCACGCGCCGACCCGCGCCACGTCGGCGCCCGCACACGGGTCAGAAACCAGTTCCTGAACGCGCAATCCGATCGGGTACTGACCGCTCTCAGCGCTCGACACCGAACCGACATTCAGCGTTCCTGCGCCTCTTCCGACCCCCTCTACGTACTTCGCGCCGCCTTCCAGGATGGTCGAGTAGTACACGTCGCCTTCCTTGAACTCGAGCGGCGGGTCGAATCTCGCGCTCACAAGCACGTCGCCCGTATAGTGGACGCGAAAGGGAAGGTAGACATCCGTCTTCGTGACAACCGTCTCACCTTCGCCGAATACCGGTCTGGTCAGTGGAACGGTCTTCTCGAATACTCTCTGACCGCTCGCGTCACGGCCAATGACGCCCACTCTTGACAAGTCGAGCTTCGTCAGATCGAGCGGTACCGAGCCCGCAGAGACCCTCCCGACGACGGACGCGCCCTTGAGCAGAGGTCTGAACGGCACGGCGACATTGTCTCCAGCCTTGCCGAAGAATTTCACCTGGACGCTCCCTCCTTCACCGACAAGTCCCTCCGGAAGCGTGTCCTTCAGATACAGTATGCCCTGCGAAACATGCTTCTCACCGACCGCAGAGACGAACCGGCTCTGGTTCCCGCCTGATGGTTCGCCTTCTGACACATAGACCTCCAGAGCTGCAATGACGCGAAGGTCCGGAGTCGTCCAAAGGAAGACCTTGGGGGCCTTGGACTCCTTCTTGTCCTCCATGAGCAAAACGGTCGTGTCGGCATAGGCAAACGGGATGAGGTCGGCATACTCGTCCGGCGTGACGAACATTCTGCCTGTGACCGGCTCGAGTTCGGGAGCAGTATCCTGGCAGAAAGCGGCGGGTTGTGCGAACAGGACCGTCATGGTCCCGATCAGCGCTGCGAACAGGACTCTCCAGTTCATCTCACTTCCTCCTGAATCCAACACCGATCGTAACAGGCAATTCATGGGGAACTTGAATGGTCAGCTCGGCAGTGCCTCGGCCGGGCAGCACGAGTTCCTTCCAGCATGAATGCTCCGTGCGATACTCGGTCTGAGAGTCGCCCTCATCGTAGAAGACCGGCCGCCATAAGAACGTCACCTCACGGGCAGTAACATTGCGAACAACGAGCTTCGCAGGCTCGTCGACGGCTCCGGGAATTGACGCATCAATGATCAGGACTTGGTTCAGAGCGGTATCGCCTTTCTTCGGGGACCTGAGTGTCTCCTCGTCATTGGCCTCCGGCCTGCCGGCAGCGGTTCCGCCGCAGGAAGCGCACAGGGCAACGATGCAAGCCAGAATGACAAGGGGTAGAACCGCCGCAATGACCGTGGAAACACCGATCCCGGAGCGGTTGGGGAGGTTGGACGCCGAATCGACAAATGGAGGGTAGTTTGTCAGCTTGGTTGCCATATCGACTCCCTTGCATGAGGCCACACGTTGGTCTTCCGCTGCATGAATCCTAGCTTTTTCGATAGACGGAGTCAAGCAAAAGCAGGGACCTGGAACGTCGGTCGTTTTCCTTGACTTTCTTCAGGTGAAGCC
>JAVHLO010000136.1:0-1882 GCA_031082105.1 Planctomycetota bacterium | reverse complement strand
TATGAAAACCTACCTTGCGCTCCTGTGGCATCAGCATCAGCCGTACTACTACGATGCAAGCACGAGGGAACTGGCCATGCCGTGGGTGCGTCTGCACGGCATCAAGGACTACTACGGGATGGCCGCGCTCGCCGAGGAATTCCCGCGCATCAGGGTCAACATCAACCTCGTCCCGTCGCTCGTGCGCCAGCTCGAAATGTACGTCAAGGGCGAGGCCGAGGACAAGGCGCTGCGGATTTCGAGAAAGCCGGCCGAATCGCTGGAAGCGGGCGAACGCGCCTACATGCTGGAGAATTTCTTCCGCGCCCAGCCGAACACGATGATAGCGCCCCATACGCGCTACAGCGAGCTGTGGGACAAGGCGAAGTCCATTGGGAAGCGCGGGATGACGGCCGTCGTCAGGAAAGTGTCCAGACAGGACTTTCTCGACCTCCAGGTCTGGGCCACGCTCGCCTGGTTCCACCCCCTGAAACTGGAACGCGACGCGGAGCTCGCCGCCCTTCACCGCAAGAGCCGGGGCTATTCCGAAGAGGACAAGACCCTCATGTTCGCGAAGCAGGCGGAGACGCTTGCGAGCGTCGTGCCGCTCCACCGCCGGCTCCAGGAAGAGGGGCGGATCGAAATACTGACCACGCCATACTATCATCCGATACTGCCGCTGCTGCTGAACATGGAGAGTGCGCGCGAGGCGATGCCTGACGTCAAACTGCCGCCGGAGCGCTCAGACCTGGCGGTCGACGCCGACGAACAGGTCCGCCGTGCCGTCGAGGCATACAAGGGCTGGTTCGGTGTCGCGCCGCGCGGTGTGTGGCCCGCGGAAGGGTCCGTGAGCCCCGACACCCTACGCTGTTTCGAGAGATACGGCTTCGAGTGGTTCGCCACTGATGAAGAGATCCTGGCCGCGACGATCGAACGCCAGGGTATCAGCCCGGACAAGACGCGGCGTCTTGTCGGTTCGGGTTTCCTCTACAGACCTTACGCGGTCCAGGTCGGGTCGCGTCCGCTCGGCTGCATCTTCAGAGACAAGCGCCTGTCCGATCTGATCGGGTTCCACTACAAGAATTCCGACCAGGTCCGCGCCGCGGAGGATCTCGTCGCGCAGGTGCGCGAGATCGGGCGCAGGTCATCGAACAAGCCGACGCTCGTCTCGATCATACTCGACGGCGAGAACGCGTGGGAACACTACCCGGACAACGGAATCCGTTTCCTCAAGCACCTGTACAAGCTCCTCTCGGAGAGCGAAGACATCGAGACCGTGAGGGTCGCCGATTTCCTGCGCGAGCATCCTCCGAAGGAGACGCTGCAGTCCATATTCTCCGGCTCGTGGATCAACCGCAATTTCGCCATCTGGGTCGGTCATGAAGAGGACAACCGGGCGTGGAGCTTGCTGGCCCGGGCGCGCGAGGCGCTGACGAATGCGGGCGAGGAGGCGAAGAAGCGGGCCGGCGAGGCCAATCTCGCGCTCGCCTGGGAAGAGCTCTACATCGCGGAAGGGAGCGACTGGTTCTGGTGGTTCGGGGACGACCATTCATCGCCGCTGGACGACCAGTTCGACGCGCTGTTCCGAAGGCACCTGGCGAACGCGTACCGGTTCGCCGGACTCGAGGTTCCGGTTCACATGTCCGAGCCGATCAAGCGGGTCAGATCCGTCGAAGACGGGAACCCGCCCTGGGAATGGCTGAACGTAACGGTGGACGGCCGGAAGACGCACTACTTCGAATGGGTCGGAGCCGGCCACTTCAGGGTCGTCCGGCAGCGCGGCGCGATGGACAGGTCAGCCCGGTGCTTCATGACCGATGTCTTCTACGGATTCGGCCAGGGGCGTCTTTATTTTCGCATCGACGCGTCCGGCCCGATCCGGGCCAAGATTTCGGAAGGAACG
>JAVHLO010000135.1 GCA_031082105.1 Planctomycetota bacterium | reverse complement strand
TCTGCGTGTTCTCCGCAGCCTGCTTCAGGCCGCGAATCTGTGAACGCAGAAGCTCCGAGATGACAAGACCGGACGGGTCGTCCGATGCGCGGTTGATCCGCAACCCCGTGGAGAGCCGCTCCAACGACACCTGCTGCTTCAAATCGTTGATCCGGAGGTTTCGTATCGCCCTGATCGAGGGGATGTTCGTGTTGATGCGAAGACCCATAGCTAGTCCTCCTTGACAATGTCTCCCAGACTTCCATGTCCGAGATGGGACAAACTGCAATGCGGGATTCGGGTCACGGATTCCGGATCGAATCCCGGCAACCCTCAACCGCAACAGGTCGCCCCAGCCGACCTGCTCTTTCCAGGCGGCGGCAGGTACACATCGCCGCGGTCACCTTGTGGCCCTCTCCAGGTTGTCACCTCCTTTCCCCGGCACGACCAAGGCGAACCAGGAACGTCGTTCAAAAAACAAGAAGAAACAACATCAATGACATAGGGAATGTACATAGGGTGCGCGCCGGCTGATACGGGTAGCCGGCATCGAGGCGAGAGCATGATCGGGTAGCGGCTGGACCCCATGCGGACAGAGAGGGGAGAGGCCTTCGAGACGGAATCGCTGCGCAGGGCAGAGAAGGGGCTCGTTCGTGGAGTGACCGGAATGCGACCGTCAGCGCCGAGACGGCATGTCGCGCTGGTCAATGCGATGACTGTGTTGCTGCGAAGGCCCATCGACCTGTCCTCCTTGACATTAATCCCGGACGTCCTTGTCCAGGATGGGGCGTGTCAACCTGCCCCTCGGGCGCGGCAGTCTGGAGGGCTCAACCGGGGTGATTACCCTCAAGATCACTATATATGTTCGCCGCGCTGACATCATTATCGGCAGAAGGGCGAAGAATCTTGAGGAGGGTGGGCGTGGCGGGCCAATTGGGAGCGCCGGCATCCCTGCTGGCCCCGAGAAGAACGGGTGGTCTGGGAGCAGCTCGCTGGCGGGGAACGCGGCCTACGCCTCCCGGCCCTGGATGAGCTTGAGCACCGTCTGCGGCACAAGGTTGGCCGATGCTAAGGCAATGGCTGCCGCCTCGACCAGGATCTGCGTCCTGGCGTAATAGGCGGTCTCCTCGGCGAAGTCGATGGTCCGGATGGCCTCTTCAGAGTCCGTGAGGTTGAGCACCGCATCGTCCACGGACCGCTTGTTCGGTTCGAGCGTGAACGCCTGAATGGACCCTAGATGTCCTTGCAGGATGGCGACCTGCTTGACGGACGCATCGACGACCCTGAGCGCGTTGGTCCTGTTGCCGGTGACGATGTTATTCGCCCCGCCGGATTGGAGTGATGTGAGGTATCCACCCTGCATCAGGGTTTGGTCCGGCCCGATTGCGCGCCCGACTACGTCCGGGGTCGTCTCGTACCCGAGATAGCTTGCGCTCGCGGACTCAATCCCAATTGTAAGCATATCAGAGGCTTGTGCCAGTTCGCGCAACTGGAAGGCGAGGCCGGAGTTGCGGATCTTGAACGTAAGCTCTGACGGCTCGACCAGGCCCGCCCCGACACCGGGACTGATGGCGAGGTTGTTCTGCACGGCGGTGCCGCCCGATGGGACGCCGAGATCGAACTGGAAAGTCCCGTACGCTGCGGCGATCATGAAGCTGCGCCCCAGACCGGCGTAGGAGACACCGTTGAACCTGACCCGGGCATTCTGGCCGGTGTCCTCCAGTCGGCTGCCGGCTGCTTGCTGGGTCGGCGCGGCGCCTGCGCTGATGCCGAGTGTCCCGGAGAGCACCTCGATCGAGATGGCCTGAGATGACCCGTATTCGGCGCTCATCGCATAGTGGCCGGCAGTGCCTCCGGGCGGGGCGGGCGCGGCAATCATGCTGGCCAGTACACCGGTGTTCGCAGCCGCGGCGTTGATGGCAAGGCGGACGTTCTGTGATGTGGTGTTCGAGGAGATTGCTACGTCCTGCACGCCGAGCGGCCCTGTTATCCTCACGATCGCGCCGATATTGCTGGTTCTGCCGACCCTGAGGTAGGCCCGAGCGGCGGAGGTCAGCAACGTGCCGCTGAAGACGCGGCTCGTGACCCCCTGCGGGAACGATACCGAGCGCACCGCGAGGTTGTCCAGAAAGGCCCCCACCGAGCTCTGCCGCACAAACGCCGACTGGCCGTTGATCAGACCCGTCCCCGAAAACCTCGTTGTGTTTGCCAGCGTGGTGATCGACTGGACCGCGGTGTCGATCGAGGCCTGTTCGGCGGCGAGTTCCTCGGGCGTGAGGCCTCCACCGAGAGCGGCCGTCACGGACTCCTTAACTTCGTCGAGGAGCAGCGCAATCTCGTCCAGAGAATCGTCGGCTGTGGCGAGGATGTTGTTCGCGTTCTGGCTGTTCTCGGACGCCTGGCTCAGGCCGCGAATCTGGCTGCGAAGGAGGCTCGAGATGACCAGGCCTGACGGATCGTCCGATGCGTGGTTGATCCGCAATCCCGTGGACAACCTCTCCAACGAGCTGTTGAGGTCCGCCTGGTTGAGGTTCAGGTTGCGGACGATCCGGAGTGCAGGGAGATAGGAGTAGATACGAAGCCCCATGGCAGGATCCTCCATGACAAAGGCCGAAGACTTCCATGTCCAGCCTGGCTGGCTGACTCACCTTGTCCGATAACATATCATGCTATCTCTTTTAAGCGTCATTGTCAAGCATTTTTCCGCTGGAATTTCTTGACGTCCAAACAGTTATGTGCGATAATCTCGCCCCACAGCATCATTCTTGCGCAGGAGGACAGTCGAATGGAAGTCAAGGTTGTGAAACGAATCCTGGCCAACACCGAGGTCGTTGCGGATGCGATCAAAAAGGAGCTGGCCGCACGGGGCAACGTGGCGATCAACATCATGGGCACGCCCGGCGCCGGAAAGACGACGCTTCTCGAACGGACATTCCTCCATTTCCGCCGCCGGTTTCCAATGGCGGTGATCGAGGGCGACATCGCGACGACAAAGGACGCGCACCGGCTCAAGAAGCTCGGGCTCGACGTCGTCCAGATCAACACGGATCGATGGGGCGGGAGCTGCCATCTGGACGCGAACATGGTTCAGCCTGCCGTCCGCAAGCTGGCGTCGATCAAGAACGGCATCGTCTTCGTGGAGAACGTCGGCAACCTCGTCTGCCCGGCCGCGTTCGACGTTGGAGAGACCTACAAGGTCGTGGTGACGAGCGTTGCGGAAGGTGATGACAAGCCGTCCAAGTACCCGATCATGTTCAGAACACCGCAGATGATCGTACTGAACAAGATCGACATGATCCGGATGACGGACTTCAACATGGCGAGGTTCAAGCGTGACGTGAAAGCGGTCAATCCCGATGCGAAGCTGGCGCTTCTCTCTGCGCGTTCGGGCAAGGGGCTGGAGATGTGGTTCCGCTGGGTCGAGGGTTGCCTTGTGAGCAAGTAGCTGCAATGACGCGAAAGGGTCGCCTGCCGGGACGACTATCGGCAAGCTCGTCTATCGCGCCCCAGACTGTATCTCCACGCCGGTGTGTCCTTCCTCGAAGTAGTTGTTCACCTTCAACTTGAGATCGCAGGGGTGGCACAGGCCGTAGTTGCTGCAAGGCCTGAGCTTCCATTCTATCCGCAGTTCCGGGTCGAGGAGGTGTCCGATCGGCTCGCGCATGGCGTACATGTCGCTGTGACACCTGTAGAGGTGGCCGGACGGTCCGATAACAAGGTCGTTCGATCTGCACATGACCTTCCTGGCGAGCCTCCTTCCGCGAACGGCCTCCGGGTGCCGGTATGTTCCCTTGTTCGGCGCGAGCTCCTCCTTCGTCCCGAACTCCACGCCCATGATGCGCAGGTAGTGCTTGAACTCGCTCGTGTAGTACTTCCTGTTCTCCTCCGTCAGGACGCCGGCTATCGCGACCGAGTAGCCCTCGGCCTTTAGCCTGTAGCACTTCAGGGCAATCAGCTCCAGGTCGTGCTGAGGCGGATGGTAGGAGACGCGAATCGAATTGCAGCCCGGCACATTGCGAAAGCGCTCCGGCGGCACCTTGATGAGGAAATCCTTCATCTTGAATTCCATATTCGTGAGCAGGTCGAACGGCACGTCCGGTGAGACACGCTGCATGATGTCGAAGAAACCCTTGTGACAGGTGGGTTCGCCGCCCTCTATTGTGATCGGTAGCCATCTTGTCGTTGCGATGCGCGACAAGCCCGCGATCCACTCGTCGGCCGTCATCTCCTGACGCCTGCGCGTCTTGCCTATGAAGGTATTCAGGCAATAGGCGCACTTGAAATTGCACCGCAACGTCAGAAAGCAGGCGACGTAGCTGAAGCCGAGCGGGATCGTCACTCTTGGCAGCTCTTTCATCTCAATGCTCCTTGAAACCTGTCCTGAAACCCGCAGAAGCTGTCGCAATCGAATAAACCACAGATTTCACAGACTACGCAGATTTGTTCACGAGACTCTATGCTCAATCCAGTCCGTGAAATCTGTACCACAATGCGGCAGAACTCTGCTTTCTGACAAGTTGTTTTCACCGCAAAGACGCAGAGAACGCAAAGGATAGATCTGGAGAGGACTTCTCTGCGCCCTCCGCGGCTCTGCGGTTCATCTGGAATTCCGGTCATTGGAACTTGTTTGGGATTTGGAATTTCGGTTCCAAACCCACCATCGGCCACACGAAGAACGTCAAATCTTGTTTGACGTTTCTGCGATAGAGTACGGCTAGTCGATCTCCATGAAAACCGGTTTCCGTGAGCGGATCACGCGCGGCAGGTACTTCGCCAGTTGGCCCTGGGGCGGCGACACGTACGCGAGTCGCGCCATCCTGGCGAGGGCCTTCGCGTCGTCCGGAATATGGCACGGACCAAGGAAATCGTATCGTTTGCCGCGTCCAAATCCGACGATCAGACCCGGCAGGCGTCCCTCGCCGAACTGCAGACGGAGCACTTCATAGCCCCGCCTCAGGAGGAATGTGCCGAAACCGTAGACCACAGGGTAGTCTCCCGCCAGCGCCAGCCCGGCTGCCACGCCGATCGCGTTCTGTTCCGCTATGCCCATGTTCAGGAACCGGTCACCGAACTCACCGGAAATCACCTTAGAAGCGTAGAAGCCGGTGTCGGCCGCAAGCGCCCATATGCGCCTGTCGCGTCTCATCTCACGTGCCAGCACGGCGCCAAAATCTTCTCGCATCCCGGGACTCCTCAAGGAAAGAGCGCCGAGCAAAGAGCGCGTGGCAAAAGAGCACGGAGCAAGGAAGCGCCGAGCAAAGAGCGTGCTCCTACCACCTTGCTCATTGCCCTTTGCTCTTCGCTCTTCGTTCTTCGCTCTTTGCTTTCTCCTCTTCCTTCCGCACCGCATCAAACGCGGCGCACAATTCCTGCTCGGACAACTTGCAGTAGTGGTAGTAGTTGTTCCCCTCCATGAACGGGATCCCCTGGCCCTTCCTGGTTCGCACGATACGGATTGGCAGGGCGTGCGCGTACTGTCGGACCCGGTCCAGCGACGTGTTGACGAGCTCTCCCATGCCCTGCAGTCCGTTGTTGTCGATGACCAGGCGAATGTTACGGAAGCGCATCTTGTCCCAGAAGTGCAGCGCCTCCCAGAACATCCCTTCCTGGCATTCGCCGTCGCCCATGACGACGAAGATGCGCGACCTACGACCCTGTCGCTTGAACGCCATCGCGATTCCGAGCGCAAGTGAAAGCCCCTGGCCCAGCGACCCGGTGGATGCCTCGATCCCGTGGTTGGGATCGAGCGTGAGGCACCCGCGCAGTTTGCCACGGTGGTAATTGCGCTTCAGGTCCGACCAGCGAATCACGCCAAGCTCGCAAAGCTCCAGGTAGAGAGCGAGCGCCCCGTGCCCTTTCGACAGGATGAGCCGGTCGCGATCGGCCCACAGCGGCTCGGCAGGGCGGTAACGCATCCGGCGTTGAAGCAGGTCGTCCACAATCTCGAGGCACGAAAGCGCGCTCGCGATATGTATCGCGCCGTGCAACTGCGCCAGTTCAATGAGCCTGCGTCGCATGCGGCACAGGCGTCCTCTCTTGTCTGCAGGTTGCATGCTCTCTCTCCGTTCGTCATTCCCGCGCAAGCGGGAATCCAGGCCGACTCGAAACGCGCAGACTCCGGCTACAGGAACCCATCCTCTTTTCTGGTATTGTAGAGCCTGTACAGATACCTGTTCGTGATATCCAGCCTGCACATCTCCTGGCAAGGCCCGGCCATCCGCCGGCATTCACGCAATATCCTCCTGTGGGCGGGGCTCCACCAGATCTTCCCGAAAGGGGCGCGGTTGATGTTGCCGAAGGCGTACTTCTTCACACCCACGTACGGCCCGCACGGGTAACAGTCCCCGTCGGCCGCGATCTCGACGAACCACTCCGGGCCGAAACACTCGGCGTACGCGCGGCCGTGCCATTCGAACCCCGGCATCCGCATGGAGACCTGCATGCGACCGGTCCAGGCCCGGGCGGCTTCGACGAGTGCGTCATGTCCTTCCCTCAGCTTGCCGATCCTGAACCGCATCAGCGGATGCTGGTACGCCCCCTTTACGGTCAAGAGGTCGATGCCCGTGGCGGCAACGCGCCTGATGAACCCGGCGAACTTCGCGACCGGCTGCCCCGTGTATATGAACTGCACGTTGAGATTGCAGTCCGGGTTCGCCTTGTCGCGGTACCGTACCGATTTCGCGAGGTTTGAGAGTACAAGCCCGAAATCCTCCTTGCGCGCGCGGTGAACCCGCGCGTAGTCCCTCGCGTCCACGCCGTTCATGGATATCCTGATGTACTGAGACGCATCGATGACACCCAGCGCATCGCCGGCGAGCCGGACTCCGTTCGTATTGACCGCGCACGCGAAACCCAGCTTGCCGGCCGTGCAGGTCATTGCGACGATGTCCGGGTGCAGCAGCGGTTCTCCCTCGCCCGAGAAGAAGACCGCCTGGCTGCGCAATCCGGCGCGCCGTCCAATGGCGGACGCGTCGCGCAGCGTCCCGGCCACCAGGCCGGCATCGAGTTGCATCGGCGTGCGCTTGAGCCAGTCGAAGCAGCAGAAGACGCACCGATGATTGCACCTGTTCACGGGCGAAATCTCGATGAGCTTCGGCGCCGCGCGGCCGGTCTTTTCTCTGCGCACGAGCGCAGCGGGCTCAAAAACCAGTTTCGGATAGTCAAGCAGCAACATCGGCCTGGGATCACCTCATCTTCCGAACAGCAACTAATACCTCGTTCGTTGGCACGCGGACCAGTCCTTTGAGGTCGTGGTGTATGTGCCGGCGAACTACCTCAGGGACGCTGCGCAGCACGCGACCCAGGTAGACCGTGGGTTCCTGGTACATCATGTATGGGCGTACGTCCTCGACATGCCACGGTGGGTGAGCGAAGAGACGCACAATCGCCGCGCGTGTCCAGTACGTCAAGTGTTCCGGTGGCTTGTGCACGTACGGGATACCGGTTTCGGTGGAGACGGTTGTCAGGAAAATAAAACCACCCGGCCTCACCAGCGGGGCCAGGGCGGTGTGCAAGGTCGCGGCCGGGTCGGGTAGATGTTCGAGCACCCCCCACATGACCACCGCATCAAAGAGCCCGATCGGCGCCAGGCGCAGCCCGGCATCGGCGGAGTGCGGATCGTAGCCTCGCCAGGGCCGCTCGGACATTTCCAGTCCCGTTCGCACAAACACGTTCTTCCCGCAACCGTAGTCGAGCAGGCGGGATGAAGCTCCGACCCCATACTCCTGCTCGATGCGCCGGATGTTCTGTCGGGCGTTTGCCGCAAGCACATGTCGCCGCGCCCTGGGATCGGAATAGCCGGAGTAGAATCTCCTGAGCGTCCGCGGCGAGGGCGTCGGATGCGCGAACTCCAGCGCGCACTTCACGCAACGCAGTATACTGTAGCGAGCGACGCGTTTCAACGGAAACGAATCGCCGCCGCACAGGACGCAACGTGTCATCGTTACCTTCCGAACTTGCGCAGGTCCAGGAGCGCGTTTCTGGCCAGCCCCGCGAGCGAAATGCCGCCGGGATATATCTTGTGTTCCACAATCCACATCTTGCAGACGTAGTACAGCAGAAAGAAGAGGCGATTCTCTCTGAGCCGCGTGAGGCGGCGCAGGAAAGGCCACGCCCACGGAAACACCGCGGCCACGGTCCCGAGCAGGGCGAGGTTGTTCTGTATCCGCTTGCGCATCCTCGGAAACGCGAGAGGCGACTCCTCCATGTAGCTGATGCCAAAACTCGAAAGCGAGCCATCCCATAGCCCCAGCGTGCGGGCGGTCTCGGCCAGCTCGGTCGTCGGATAAGGGTGGAAGATCGGAAACAGGGCGAGATCGGCGCCGGCCTCGAGGTTGATCTCGACCGACCTGAATTCGTCTTCCAGCTCCGTACCCGGTAAGCCGAGTATCGTATTCGCGAACGTGTTTATTCCATACTTCCTGCAGGTGCTGTAGGCATCGAGAATGGTCCGGTCGCTCATGTGACGTCGCAAGTACTTCCGTCGATACTCCTCGTTTCCGCTCTCGATGCTCATGCTGATGGAGTAGCAGCCGGCCTCCTTGAGCAGCCTGGCGAAATCGTCGGTCATGCGCTCCGCCCGCGTCAGGCAGTGGAACGGGAGCGCCACCTTCGTCCGGTACTCGCGGGCGAACTCCTCCAACCCCTTTCCGGGCTCGAACGGAAACAGGTCGTCGTAGAACTTGACGATCTCGAGACCCCATTCGCGCTTGACCCGCAGCAGCTCCTCTA
>JAVHLO010000134.1 GCA_031082105.1 Planctomycetota bacterium | reverse complement strand
CTGCCCAGTCCTGTGCCTCCTCAAGATCATGGGCGCCCACCAGAGCCTTCCCGACAAAGATTTCGCTTGCTTGATCCACATGCAGTTCGCCGAAATCAACTCCAGCACGGATTCTCAGTCTGGTGCCGAGAAGGGAGTACAACAGGAGCCATCCAACAGTCTCGAGTACCTTTCGAGACGCTTCGGATGTTCCGTCTAGCCCGTAGATCAGAATCGTGTCCGAGAACCAACCCATGCCAACACGGTGCTGCTCTCGGAGGTCGCGCAGGCCAGGGGCGTAATCGGGAGTGATGTCTTTCTGCGCTACCGCTGCCCCCACGACCTGTCGAAGTGTGAGGAGGTGGTCATGAACCACTTGATTCAATGGGTGCGTAAGAACAGTATGACGAAACCCCAGGATATCGCACACGGCAACCATTCGATTCACGGAACGACCCTCACATGGGAATAACATCGGGCGGTAGGGGTCACATCTTTGATTAGACGGTATTTGCCTCGCCAAGACACGAAGCGTTCGGCCGTTCCGGTGGTTTCCCGGCTCAACAGGTCCGTCCCATTCACCGGGCGTGCCGTGCGATGTCGTAACCCTCGCGTCCTTGTGCTTCCCTGTCAGCATCCGGGCAGGCCGCTTGATTCGGCAGAGGCTTGCCCCCTTTCAATCACAGTCTGCGCATGCCTACCGCTCCCTTACGGTCGCGGCACTGATTCCCGCAGTCGCGGCTCGGCAGGAGCCTCGCCCTCCCCGCTCTAGGCTGGCCAGCGCAAGTCCACAAGCCAAAACCAATACCGCTCTCTCACGGTCGCAGCGTCGATTGCATGTACTCACTCACCCACGCACGCATTCACGCTCGCCGCACCATGTATCATAGGCGCGAACGTAGCGGGTGGCGTCGAGAGCGGTCCGCAGCGGACAGGGCCTACTTCACCTGCAGCCCGCGGTCCGAGAGGAGCGTGCCGCGGGACTTCTCGAGCCGCGAGTAGGCCTTGTTGCTCTCCACCTTCGACTTCTCCAGGCTCAGCTCCGCCTGCACGATGTCGCGCAACATCTGCAGCACCTGGTACGCCGTCGAATGCTGCTGTTCGAACCGCTCCTTCTCGGCCAGGTAGCGTTTCACCGCCAGGTCGAGCGATTTCGATGCGGTGTCGACACGAACGAACGCAGTATCGAACGCGTTCGCGGCCTGCTTCACCTCCTGCGCGATCTGCTGCTCGAGGTTGGCCCGCTCCAGCTTGATCAGCTCCTGTGTGTATCGGTTGCGCCTGTGCGC
The DNA here is from genome assembly GCA_031082105.1 of Planctomycetota bacterium. Taxonomy (GTDB): domain Bacteria; phylum Planctomycetota; class MHYJ01; order JACQXL01; family JAVHLO01; genus JAVHLO01. The sequence goes on along the minus strand of JAVHLO010000134.1, from coordinate 7,486 downwards.
GGACCAGGCCGCCGCGTTGCCGATCGGCACCTCGAAGTAGAACCCGGCCTCCCACTGCGGGTAGTCGACGCCGAGCACCTCCGACGCCGACCGCGTGTACGCGTCGGAGGTCGATTTGGCGCTGCCGGTGAGTTTCAAGTCAAAGGTCGGCAACAGCTCGTTCCGCGATTTTCCGAGCTGAATCTCCGCATTCTTGAGCTCGATGTCTTTCATAAGCACCTCGGGCCGGCACTTCAAGGCCGCCTGGACGCAGGAATCGATGTCAGCCCGGTTCGCCATGATGGCGGGATTGTCGGTGGGGACGTAGATGACCGTCTCGGCCAGGGGGTACTTGAACGGCGCTATCAGGTGGCGCAGCCTGTTCTGGTTGTCCTGAATCTGCTGTTCGACGATGCAGAGCGACTCGCATTGGACCGCGACGTCCGTCTCGGCGGACCGGAGATCGACCTCCGTGGCGTGTCCGTTCCTGAGCTTATCGCGTACATCATCGCAGAACTTCTTTGCGAGATCGATCGACTTGGACCTGACGTCGCGCTCTTTCAGCGAGGCGACCAGGTCCCAGTATGCATTCTCGACGTCTGAGATGAGCGTCTCCGCCGCGAGCACGATCGCCAGTTCCGCACGGGTGAGGTTGTTCTGCGCGATATACTCATCGGCCGTGCCGTATTCGAGGCCGCCCTTCTTCAAGAGTGGCTGCGTCACCGACAGGCTAAGTTCGGTTTTGTAGGTCGGGTTGAACGGCGTGAAAAGCAGCAGCTCCGTGTCGGTCTCGAGCCGTTCGGACTGGTAGAAGATGTCCATCGTCGTCCCCAGCGGGAACTTTCCCTGCATGCCGAGCCGGCCTCTCCACTTCTTCTCGTTCGTTGGTTCACCGCCAAGAAGTCCGCCCAGCAGCGGCATTGCCGCCCCGGCGGTCCTGCTTTCGCCGTAGTGGCCTTCGCCATACAGCACGGGATCGTACTGCGCGTTTGCCGCGTCGATGTCGGTCGTTGCGATCTTCCATTCGATCCGTTTCGCGTTGACGCCGAGGTTCTCCTCGATTGCCTGCGCGACCGCGTCGCGTATCGCCAGGTTCACGGTGGTCTGCTTGCGGTCTTCGCTGTCGGAGGTGATATCTTCGCCGGCGAGCGGACACGGGACGGCCGCCACGGCCAGGACGGCCAGCGCCGCAACCAGCACGAGGGTCGCTCGCGCGAGAGTCTTTCCGCCATTCATGTCGTTGGGACTGGCCATGAACCGCACAAACAAGTCACGTGGAACAGCAGGAATCCTCGCTTCACCGGGTCCCGACCGAGCTTATGTCATTTGCCACGAAAAGGCACAAAACGCACAGAATGCTTCAAGAGCGGACGACGCTTCGGCCCTGAGCGCGCGCGTCTCCCGGCCCGCCTTCCACGACGCCGCCGGACTGGGAGCCTATTCGTACCGCAGCGCCTCGACCGGCGACAGCATCGAAGCCTTGACCGCGGGATACATCCCGAAGAACACCCCCACCGACGCGGAGAAGACAAAGCTCAACAGTATCGCCCACATCGGTATGTAGGGCGACGGGAGCGGCGACATCTCGGCGACGAGGAAGCTGATGCCGATCCCCGCAACGATGCCGATGACTCCGCCCGCAAGCGAGAGCAGTACGGCCTCGAGAAGGAACTGCATCAGGATGTCCTTCTCCCTTGCTCCGAGGGCCTTCAGGATGCCGATCTCTCTTGTGCGCTCGGTCACGGAGACGAGCATTATGTTCATGATTCCGATTCCGCCGACGACGAGAGATATTGCGACGATTCCAACCAGTACGACGAGCACGACCTTCTTCGAACGATGGAAGAAGTCGAGTACCTGTTCCTGTGTCGATACGCGGAAGTCGTCCGGGTCGTCGGGGGCCAGCCTGTGTCTTCGCCGGAGGATGCTCTTGATCTGGCCTGACGCGTCGTCCGCAAGCTCCGGGTTGGCGGCCTGGGCCATGATGCCGATGTGGCGCGAGTACCATTCGCCCGAAAGCCGGGCCGCGGCGGTGAGCGGCATGAGCACGATGTCGTCCTGGGTCTGCGTGAAGAATGTCCCTTTTCTTTCCAGCAGCCCGACCACGGTGAACAGCCTGCCCTCGATCTCTATGCCGCGCCCCATGAGGTTGGCGTCAAAGCCGAGTTTGCGCGCGATGTCGTCGCCGATAATGCACACGTTGCGGCCGGATTCGACGTCGACTCGCGAAAGGAGCCGCCCCACGGTCACGTACCAGTCCCGGATCTCGTGGAAATCGGTGGTGGTGCCGATGATCGCCGCCAGCGAGGTCTGGCCGCGAAAGGTCGCCTTCATCCGAACCTGCAGCATTGGCGCGACCCGCACGACGGACGGACATCCTGCAAGCAACGCGGAGGCGTCAGCCGGAGTCAGTTCGCCCTGGGGCATCTCCTCGCCCTCCCGGCCCGGCATGATCCAGAGCATGTCGGAACCCAGCCCCTTGATGAACCCGCTCACCTGGCGCGACATCCCCTCGAGCAGTGACACGACCGATATCACCGCCGCCACTGCAATGACGATTCCAAGCAGGGTCAGCACCGACCTGAACCTGTTCGTCCAGAGCGTTTCAACGGCATTGATGACTGTCTCTTTGAGGATCATCCGGCTGCCTGCAGAATTTCAGACCTGATTGTCGGTCTCGAACAGCGCAGTGCCCGCGAGCCCCGAGATGGGAAGGCGCTGGAGAAGAACCACGGATGAACACGGATGGACACCGATGGATTCGCCGGTCTCTGCGTATCCGTGTTCATCTATGCTTTCACAATACGACTCTCTTCCATTCCAGTTTGGCGCGCCTGAAATTCAATATGAGCGCCACTCTATGCCCCGTGACCTTGAGTTGATTGAGAACCTGCCCAACTTCGTGGTCCGTGATTCTCTCAATCACTTTCGTGTCGATGACGACGCTCTTGAACGCAATCAAATCCGGGACATACTCTCCGACCTTTGCGCCCTTGTAGATCACGTTGAAACGGGGTTGTTGCTGAAAAGGAATGCCGCGCAAGCCAAATTCCACAACGAGAGCATTCTCGTAGGGCTTTTCCAGGAGTCCGTGTCCCAGGATGTTCAATACTTCCATTGCGCAACCGATTACTTGTTGCGTTTCATCCCGGAAAAGCAATCCGTGTCTATCCGTGTTCATCCGTGGTTCATTCCAAAGTACCACACGAGAAAGACATCAAACTTCGTTTGACGTTTCGGCGCCAGAGTACGGCTAGACGGCCGATTGCGCGACATCCACGAACTGGCCGTCGCGCAGGACAAGTGTGCGTTCGCACTTGCGCGCAAGTTCCGACGAATGCGTAACCACCAAGAGGGTATTTCCCTCGTTGTGAACGTCCTTGAGCAAGGACAGGATCTTCTCGCCGGTGAGGCTGTCGACGTTGCCCGTCGGTTCGTCGGCGAGGATTATGCGCGGTCCGGTGACGAGCGCCCGCGTGATCGCCACCCGCTGCTGCTCGCCCCCGGAAAGCTGGCTCGGCCGATGATCGAGCCGGTGGCCAAGCCCCATCGTTCTGAGCCAGCCCTTGGCAATGCTCCGCCGCCATTTCGTGTACCGCCCGTAGACGAGCGGGATCTCGACATTCCTCAGCGCCGTCGCGCGATGGATCAGATTGAAGGACTGGAAGATGAACCCGATCTTCTCATTGCGGACCTTGGCCAGTTCGTTCCTGTTGAGGCGGCTCACGTCCACGCCGTCGAGGTTGTAGGCGCCGGAGGTCGGCGTGTCGAGGCAGCCGAGGATATTGAGCAAGGTCGTCTTCCCGGACCCGGACGCGCCCATGATCGCGACCATCTCGCCCTCGTACACGACCATGTTGATGCTGCGCAGGACGCGCACAAGGCCGTCCGCGACCGGGTAGTCCTTGACAACGTCGACCACTTCTATGGGGGGAACGGACATTACTTCAGAGGTTCTCCATTCTTCAGCCTGGTCAGGAGCCGGTACGGACCGGTGATCACCTCGTCGCCCTCTTTCAGCCCCGAGAGGACTTCAACCTTCGATTCGGTTGCAAGCCCGAGCGTCACCTTGCGCGCCTCGGCATGGCTGCCGACGAGGACGAACGCGACCTTGACGTAGCCGCGTCCGGCCGCCGCGGCGTCGGCCGGATCGTCACCGGCGTCGATCCCCACCTCCGCTGCGTTGCGTTCCACGATGGCCGCGATCGGCACCTGTACGGCGTCGGCCTTCTCCGACACGGTGATCTCGACCTTCGCGGACAGTCCTGGCCGCAGTTGCTCGCCGGGCGATTCGACGGCGATGCGGATCTTGAAGACCGGGATGTCGGTGTTGCGGGATGATCGCGACGCCATGCGCGCGATGCGCGATACGCTGCCGTGAAAGGTCTTGTCCGGCATGGCGTCGAGGGAGATTGCGGCTTTGTCCTTCAACTCGAGGACGAACACGTCGCGTTCGTCGACCTCGGCCTCAACGAACAGATGCGAAAGGTCGGCGATGACGACCTGTGCGTTGTCCCTGCTCGGGACGAACCCTGACGGAGGGATTTCGGCGACCCGCACGCGGACGTTGAGCACGACGCCGGCGATCGGGGCGGTGACGTTCACCCCGGCAAGGTCCGATTCCGCCTGGGCGAGCGAGAGTTTCATCTCGGCGATACGTTCCTGGGCAGTGGTCTCCTTTGCCTCAACGGCCTTGAGGTCGCGCTGGAGCGCGGAGACGTGGTCTTCGATCTCTGCGGCGAGGGCGTCCTTGCTCTTCTTTGAGCTCTCGAGATCCTGTTTCGCGGCCTCGACCGCGCCGAGCGCGCGCTTGTAGGCCGCCTCCGCCGCTATGTAGTCGACGCCCGTGATCGTCCCGTGGCTCCACAGCGATTTCTTCCACTTGTAGTCCTTCTCTGCACGCGCAAGTTCCGCATCGCGATCCGCGAGCATGACCTGCTTCATTGAAATCGCCGAGTCCGCCTGCTCGAGCTTCGGCGTGTAAGGCCGCCGGGCTTCGTCGATTCGCCTCGAGGCGCCTTCCTTGGCGATCTGAGCCTCCGCGACCTGAGCCTCGACGACCTTCAACTGCGCCTTCGAGATATCGATGCGCCCCTGGATCTTTGTCTTGTCCAAAACGAAGAGCGTCTCGCCGAATGCCACCTGCCGGCCTTCTTCGACCTTGACCTCAACCACTTTCTCGGAGAGGGGCGAGACGACGAACGCCTCGTCAGCGGGGACGATGGATCCCGCCGCGGAGACGGTCATGGCGAGCAGCTCGCGCGTGACCTTGGCGGTGGTGATCCCCATCGCGGAGCTTCCGGACCAGTTGAAGCTCCCTTCGGGCGTGGCGCCGGACCGGAGCGTGTACCAGACCACAACCGCCATGCCGCCGAGTAGAACAATCGTAACCAGAGCTTTCTTCATCCCATCAGCCGAAAGAGTGCCAGTTCGGGCCAGTCATGAAATCCCGTTCGCCGTCATGCCCCGACGCGTCGGAGCATCTCCTTCAGCGAAGGGCCGGACGCACAGCAGAGGAGATTCCGTCCACCGCAGCGGATCCGCCTGCGGCGGAAACCGAGTTCGGAATGACAGGCTGTCGATGTCTTTCCCGGACCACTGCCGGCTAAATCTGCAGCAGTCTCCGCTTCATGTATTCGATGGCGAACACGAGACCGACGAGCACTACGAAGCAGACCACGCACCGCTTATACGCGAGGCGGCACAGGTGGTGAAGTCCCATCACGCAGAGGAGCGAAATCCAGAGGTAGCACGCCGTGTTCAGCCCCTTCAGTAGGAGGAGCCTGCCGCCTGAGACCTCGGTGCGGATGGCGACCTGGATCATCTCGGGAGTTATGTTCGCGCCGGAATGCAGGTTCAGCGCCGGCTTGTAAGTGATGGTGAGGGCAAGTGCCACCACGGAGAAGATGACGAAAGGCACGTGGGCGTAGCCGGTCGCCTCGAGCAGTTTCCTGTATTCGCCTTCGCCGTCCATAAGGATCGCGAGACAGAACAGGATTCCCGTGCCGACGAACCAGAAGAGCACGCCGCCGACGCCCTGCGACACGAGGCTCAGCGTGAACCCCAGCCGGTTCCAGTGCTGTTCCTCGACCGCGATTGTGGCGGGGAGGCTGCTCGAGATCGCGCGAAACGCGATCGATTGCGCCGCGAGGTTCAGAACTACGCCGACGCAGAAGACCGTGAAGGGCACAAGGAGCTGGGGCTGCTTTCCCTTCAAGGCGCCCATGAACCTGTCCGGGCCGAACACCACTCCGGCAAGCCGACGGATCGTCTCCATTCGCAGCGTCCTACGCGTTTGTTTTCGAAGCCCTATGCCGACACAATTTCCAATGGAATTTTACCATCGGCCCGACGGGAGTTCAAGAAAAAGGGTAGCAGGCGCGCTACTTGCCGCAAGCGGCGACGACGGCCGGAGTAAGGAATGCTTCGAGGAATGCAGCGACGAAGATCAGTAGAAACGAGAGTGCCGCGACCGCGATCAGTCCGCGCCACCCGGTCCTGTCGAGGAATTCTCCCGTCCGCAAGTAGTGAACGAACGGGCAGAAGACGCGCAGCCCGATCGATGCCGCGAGTATGAAGCCGGTGATCTCCACAACGCCGTGGGGCAGCGTGCGCGCGAGAAACCCCCACGCCGTGAGCCCGGATTCGAACGCGCCCCGCAAGATGAGAGAAATGAACGCGCCAATCCAGAGCATATGCGCAACGCTTGCCAGCCCGACCGTTATCGATCCCGCGAGGATCACCACGTACGCAAGCAGGTTTGTCTTCATGACTCGGGCGAGGATGACGCGGGCCGGCTGTGTATCGTGCGCCGACAATTCGGCGCCGCGCCCCGGCGGTCCCTTTGTCCGTGCGGGCATGAACAACAGCCCGAGCGCAAAGCCCAGCATTAGAAGTATCGCGGCAAGCGTACACGGTCGGACGAAAGGCCCGAAGAGCGAGCCATGTCCGCGAGTCATGCGCGGGTCAGTTTTTTGTTGTTCTTCTGTCATGGAAGAGCTGCAGCCTTGAGGCCAGACGCCGTTCGACCGCCGGCCGGGTCGGCCGGCTTCGCCCGGTGTTCCTCGACGCACTGTATCAGGTCCGAGTCAGAATGTCCAGGTTTCCGTGACCGGTGACTGCCCGGTGTGAAGACACACTCCCTCTGTGCAGGAGCGAAGGAATCACTGCCCGCCGCTTGCCCGATTAAAACGCGAGCGTCCGCCCGATGGGGCGGACGCTCACAGGCATCGCCACTAATGCATTACTGCATGGCTTACAGAATGAAGAGAATGATGCCGATCAGGTGGAACAGGCTGTTGTTGAACGCGGTAGCAAGAGCCTGACCAACTGTGTTCCCCAGATTGAACCAGGTGCTAAGACCACTCGCGCCGCCGCCGACGAAGTAGCCAAGCTCCGGTGTCATAAGAACGTTCACGAAACAAAGTGCCACAAGCAGCAACATCAGTCCAACAAACGCCTTGCTCTTCTTCATTGCGATGCCTCCGTATAAAAAAAAGAACCAAAC
>JAVHLO010000133.1 GCA_031082105.1 Planctomycetota bacterium | reverse complement strand
CGACGAAGATGCCCGCCGTGTTCGTCTCGACCGGGCGCAGCTTCGGGTGCGCCTCGTTGATGAACCCGTGGCGGTCGTAGGAGACCGAGAGCTTCTGCGCCAGGGTCTCGATCCCCGGTTGCGAGCGCATCGCGTTGGCGAGCACGACCATGTCGGCCGGCACGGGCTTCGACCGGCATTCCCGCGTGTCCTCGACGTGGACGATCAGCGAATCGCTCAAGGAATCGTCCGTCTTCCGCACGCCGGTGTCCGCCGTTTCAATCTTCGCCGCCCGGCCCCTGAGGAACTCGATACCGGACTTGTCGCGCGCACGCCTGTAGAAATCCTCGAACCCCTTGCCGTACGTACGCAGGTCCATGTGCAGGACGGACACGCTTTCGATCGACGGTTCATGCTCGCGCGCCAGGATTGAGTCCTTTATCGCGTACGTGCAGCAGAAGCCGGAGCAGTACGGCTTCCCGCCCTTCCCGGTCTCGCGCGAGCCCGCGCACTGGATGAAGACAAGCCTCTTCGGCGGTTTTGAATCGGAAGGGCGAAGGACATGGCCCTTGGTCGGCCCGGACGCGCTCAACATCCGCTCGAACTCCAGCGCGGTCACGACGTTCTTGTGAACGCCGATGCCGTAAGGGCCCTTTGCGGCCAGCATGTAAGGCGAGAAGCCGGTGGCGACCACAATCGAGGCGGCATCGATCGTCGTTTCGACGGGTTGCTGCTCGAAGCGGACCGCCTTGGTCGGGCAGAACTTCTCACAGAGCCTGCAGCGTCCCTTGAGAAAGAACGTGCAGTTCTTCGAATCGATGAGGTACTTGAAGGGCACGGCCTGCGGAAACGGGACAAACGCCGCCTTGCGCACGCCGATGCCCATATCGAATTCCGCAGGCACCTTCACGGGACACTTTTCGCCACAGGTGCCGCAACCTGTGCAGAGCTTCTCGTCGATGAAGCGCGGCAGGCACTTCACCTTGACGGAAAACGAGCCGGGCTTCCCTGCAACCGACACGACTTCCGAGAGCGTCATCAGCCGGATCCGCGGATGTCGACCGACATCCATCATCTTCGGTCCGAGTATTCAGATGGCGCAATCCATCGTGGGGAAGGTCTTGTCAAGCTGCGCCATGCGTCCGCCGATGCTCGGGCTGCGCTCGACCAGGACGACCTGCAGCCCGGAATTGGCCAGATCAAGCGCGGCCTGCATTCCGGCGATCCCGCCGCCGACGACCAGTACATTGTTACCCAAGCGAATGTCCTCTTCTCACGGACGAATCGGCCTATTCCTTCCCGGCAGGAGTTGCGGCCGGGAGGCGCTTTCCGTGATCGTACCCCAGTTGAAATGCCTTCATGTTCAGTTCTTCCGTACCCTTCGGCACCGATGACTTGACGGCCTCCTTCAACGCGTCCGTCGAGACGGTGTCGGAGACGGCGGCGAGGAAACCGAGCATGACGATGTTCGCGACGAACTTCTTGCCCATGCCGTCGGCAAGGCGCGTAGCCGGCATCTTCAGCAGTCTGCCGCCCGACTTCACCGCCTTTGGCACGACGAGATCCTCATCGATGATCGAAAGGCCGTTCGGTTTCACGTCTTCATAGTACTTGTTGTACGCCTCCTGCGACATCGCCACGAACACATCCGGTTCTACGATATCCGGGTACGCGATCTCTTCATCCGACATAACGACCTGGGCGCAGCATGCGCCGCCGCGCGATTCGGGCCCATAGTTCTGCGTCAGCGTGGCGTTCCTGTCCTCGAAGACGGATACGGCCTTGCCGACGATCTGGCCGGCCAGGATGATCCCCTGGCCGCCGAAGCCTGAAAGCCTGATCTCAGCGTGTGCCATGAGTCGCGCCCCAAAACAGTACGTGCGTACATGCGTACGAGAGTACGCGCCTTCATGCGTGCGCACTCACGTTCCCGCGCACGCACGCATCCTCTCCTACTCGTGCTCGAATTCCTTTCGTTCCTCGTCGAGAAGCGCTTTGCGGTGGGGAAGCCCCTGTGCGAGACCCTCTTCGAGGAAGTCAGTGAATGTCGGCCGTTCCACGTTCACGAACCTTCCGACGACGATGTCGCCCCGCAGATCGATGTTGGCGGTCTTCGGATCGGCGCCGTGTCGGATGACGGAATGTTCCTTGCAGAACTTCATGAAGTCAAGTGCCGTGCCCAGTTTGTTCATCCGATTGTAGAGGGTCGGACACGGCGAGATGGCCTCAACAAAGGTGAAGCCCTTCTTTCCGAGCGCCTCGAGCATGGAATCTTCGAGCTGCTTGGCGTGGAGCGTCGTCCAGCGCGAAACGTAGACCGCGCCGCTGCCCGCCGCAAGGTACGCGAGGTTGAACGGGAACTCGAAATTGCCGTAGGGCGTCGTGCTGGTTCGCGCCCTCACGGGCGTGGTCGGCGCAGCCTGACCGCCCGTCATACCGTAGTTGAAGTTGTTCACGCAGATCACAGTGATATCGACGTTGCGCCGTGCCGCGTGGATGAAATGGTTGCCGCCGATGGCGATCAGGTCGCCGTCACCGCTGAAGACGACGACCTTCAGACGGTCATTGGCCAGTTTCAAACCGACCGCGAACGGAATGGGCCGGCCATGGGTCGTATGGAACGAGTCGAGCTTCACGTACCCGGCCACGCGGCCGGAGCAGCCGATCCCGGACACGACGGCGAAGTTCTTCGGCGGTATGCCCGACTTTCTGATTGCGTTGAGGAAACAGTGCACTGCAATCCCGATGCCGCAGCCGGAACACCAGATGTGCGGAATCCGGTCCGTCCGGATCAAGTCGTCTATCGGATGGGTTTCTTTCATTTCCACGCTCGCTCCTTCGGATTTTGGAATTTAGATTCTGGAATTTGGATTGTCATGCCCCAAACCAAACTCAAAATCCTGGCGCCTCTGTTCGCGGGCCACATAATCACACGGAAACACACAGAAGGACACGGAAAAAGGAAAGTGTGAGTCAAGAGACCTGGCTAACGATCGTCTTGAGCCTCTCGTATCTCCTACGTTCCAGCCCTTCGTTTCTGTGTATTCCTGTGTGTTTCTGTGGCTTTCAACTCCCTGATTCGTGAACAATGCCGGCTACTTATTCTTGGCCACGTCCATGATCGCGTTGAGTATGTCCTCGGGCCTGTGCGTGCTGCCGCCCATATGAGAAACAAGCCGAACTGGCGCCTTGCCTGCCACGCAGCGTTCGACCTCAAACACCATCTGGCCGTAGTTTATCTCCGGGACAACGACTCCACCCACGGTGCCGGCCAGTTTCCTGAGCCGCTCTTCGGGGAACGGCCACGCGGTGATCAATCTGAAGAGCCCGACCTTCAGACCCTTCTTGCGCGCCATCTGGATGGGGAGCATGGCGATGCGGGCGGTGATTCCGTACGCCACCACAAGCACGTCCGCGTTTTCAGCTTCGCGTTCTTCCCAGCTCAATATGTCCTTGCGGTTCACCCTGATCTTGTCGCAGAGCCGCCTGACCAGTTTCTCCTGGGCCTCCTTCGTGATGACCGGGTAGCCGCGCTCGTCGTGTGTCAGGCCGGTCACGTGGATGTGATACCCCTGTCCCGCCCTGACCATCGGCGGCACGAGATCGGCGTCGGGCTTGAACGGAAGGTACGCATCCGGGGCAACACGTGACTCGCGCCTGGGCACCACTTCGAGTTCGCCGGGCTCCGGGATCACGACCTTTTCCGTCATGTGGCCAACCACCTCGTCCATCATGACGAGCACCGGCAGCCTGTATTTCTCGGAGAGGTTGAACGCGCGCACGGTCAGGTTGAACGCCTCCTGTGGCGAGCTCGGGCAGAGGGCGATGACCTCGTAGACGCCGTGACTTCCCCATCGCGCCTGCATCATGTCGCCCTGGCCGACGGCGGTAGGCAATCCTGTTGACGGTCCCGCGCGTTGGACGTTCACGAGTACGCACGGGGTCTCGGTCATGATACCCAGCCCGAAGTTCTCCATCATCAGGCTGAACCCCGGCCCGGAGGTCGAGGTCATCGACTTCCGGCCACCCCAGGCCGCGCCGAGCACGGCGCACATCGACGCGATCTCATCCTCCATCTGGATGTAGATCCCGCCGATTGCGGGGAGCCGTTCGGCCATGCGCTCCGCCACTTCGGTAGCGGGCGTGATGGGATAGCCTCCGAAGAAACGGCAACCGGCGTAGATTCCTCCCTCGGCGCACGCCGTGTCGCCCTGGAAGAAGTGTTTGCCGCTGAGAATACTCTTTTCAGCCTTCAAACCACACCTCCGAAACCGCGTTTGGCGGGACGATGCCCCCGCCATTCATGCTGACTTCTGAAAACCACTCTTCGTGAGAGCTGTCGGATTGCACAGCGAGTCGACGGTCTCGTCATCGGGTTTCACTTGCCGTCCCCGACTTCCGGCCCCGAGTAGATCGCGAAATCAGGGCAGATCATTGCGCAGAAGTTGCAGCCCACGCACGTCGCGCCCTCGATCAATCTCGGCGGACGATACCCTTTGCTGTTCAGTTGACTGGAACTTTCGAGCGCCTTTCTGGGGCAGAATTCTATGCAGAAGGAACACCCCTTGCAGCGCTCCGGCAGGACATGGACACACCACCTGCGAGCGACAGGCTCGGCCTTGGTCAAAGGTTTACGCCAGGTAGACATTGGAGTTCTCGAACGTGACGTTTCTGAACCGGGCATCGGGCGCGGGCGGACGGACCCTGGCTCTGATCAAGCCTCGTCGCCGTCCTTGTAACCGCATTCGCCGCCCTCTTCACCGCGCAGCAACTGGTAACATACTGAGCACAGCGGGACGCGCGGGAAGTCGAAGAACTTCACATCGAGGCTGTACGTTTCGTCCCGCTCATAGTCGTAGCACTCTTCACCGTCTACGCGGCCGCACAGCCAGCAGGTGAGAGTCTCTTCCTCGTCCTCCCCCTCTATTCCGGATTCACGCCCCTCTTCGGCGCTGCGGTCGCCACCCGACGCATCCTCCAGGCGGCAGAACGAGTTGCGCCTGACGATTTCCTGCTCCCGGTCCGGATGGAACGACCAGACGTACGCCACGAAGGCATCGACATCGCGTTGATCGGCCGACTCGATACCGTCGGCAACAACGTGCATGTAGCTTCTGCCCGTGTACGGGCAGGTGCCCTCCTGGACCTTGATAAGCCCTCTTGCGCCGTTTCCGACCTTCTTGAGAAGGAACTTTTCGCACGCCACGCAGACCGCTTTTCTGAGTCCTGTGACGGCGTCGTTCGGGATCCCGAAGATTTCCATGGAGAGTTTCATGACGTCTCGGCGCGCTCCAGCATTGCGGCGAGGTCCGGCGGGATCTGGGCGGGACGCCCGGTCTTGTCCACACAGGCGAGGGTTGTGAAACCGTGCGCCAGCGGCTTGCCGCTTTCCGCGTTCTCGATATCGTAGTCGAACCTCACGCGTGTTTTCGTGCGCGCCCCGATACGTGTCGCAACCTTGAGCATGTCATCGTATGTCGCGGGCGCCCTGAACCTGCAGCCGCACTCGGTCACGACGAGATAGATCCCCTTCTTCTCGAGCTCGGAGTATGGAAGTCCAAGACTCCGCAGGTACTCCGTTCTGCCGGTTTCCATGTAAAGAAAGTAGTTCGAGTGGTAGACGACCCCGAACCTGTCCGTCTCCGCGTACCTCACCCGGACAGTCGTCTGAAACACGGCGTTACTCCTGCTTCTGCTCCTTCAGCCGGTTGATCTCCTTCTGGGCGCGAAGTCGAAGCTCGTCGAAGTCATGCACGGATTCGTCGCCCAGGCACGCGAGGAGCGTCTCATAGACTTTCACCGCATCCGCATACTTCTTCTCTCCGCGGAGCTTCTGGGCCTCTTCGTGTTTGAGTTCGAAGAAGCTTTCCGCGTCGGATATTGTCTCCCGCAACAGCGTCTCTGCTGAGGTCTTCTGGTCGGCCGCCGAGGTTTTGAGAACGAATTCGTTCAGCAGTGCGACGGCCCGCCCGTATTGCTTGTAGTTGATGAAAGTCTTGCACAGCTCCTGGGCGGCGGCGAAGTCGTCCGCCGTGTCGGCATACTGCGCATCCCTGGCTTGAGCCGCGATCGTGTCGATCTGGCCCAGGTATGTGCTCTTCGGAAACCTGGTCTTGAACTCCTCGCACCTGCGGAGTATCTCCTTCGCATCCTCCGGGTTCTCCAGCGCGTATCTCTGGATGGCGTCCAGGGCCTTGTTCTCATCGACCATCTTCCGCTGCGCGTTTGCGCGCTCGATGATGCTTTTCAGCTCGCCGAGTTCCTCCTGGGCGTTCCTGTAATAGTCGGGGAATTTCGACGAAATCTGCTCGAGTTCCGCCCTGGCCTCCTCGAATTCGGGAATGTCGTAGAGCGGAACGGGATGTTCGCGGTTCGTGTATTTCGCCTTGCCGAGCTGCGCCAATTCCATTCCCCTGTTGTAGTGCTGCCGCGTTCTGGCCAGCTCCGGATTCTCCTTAGTCACATACATTACGATGCCCAGGACGATGGCAACGAATATCGCGAAGAACAGGATGGAGCTGGCGGCCGCGGGCAGGCGCGGCCGGCGGAACGGCACGCGCGAGACAACAGGGCCTTCAGGGCGCGGACCCGTGCCGGGGGTCGGAAATGCAGGTCTCTGCGGCAACACCAAGGGCGTTTGAGCGATCGGCGCAGCGAGATCGAGTCGAACAGGCACCGCCGCCTCCTTCAGGTCTTCGAAAAGGAGTACGGCGTCGCCGATCTCGATGCGGTCGAGATGCACGAGCAGGTGCTGATTGATGAACTTGCCGTTGACCTTCGTGCCGTTCTTGCTCTCGAGGTCAATCAGCTTGAAGCCTGCGCTTGTCTTCTCTACTTCGCAGTGGTTGCGGGACGCCTGCATGTCTTCGAGGGCCACCGGGTTGTCGGGCGAACGACCCATGCGGACGGTGGCGTCGCCCACCTCGATGATGCGCTCCCGCCCACCTTCCAGCAATCGAAGGCGAGCCATTTGCAGCACTCAACAGTTGCCCCCCGATCACGGTCGAGGGCAGGTCTATTTCAATTCCGCCTCGATGAGCGTCTTTTCCAGCGCCTCGTAGTCCTTCTTTGCGCGTCTCGGCTGACAGACCTTGCATACGAGTGTTTTCCTGCCGCCGCACTGGTTGCAGGTGACGTTGACCATTCTGGGCTTGGTCGTCGATCCCGCGTTGACCTGGACCTGGCCCTGGCCGTAGCACTTGGTGCACGTTATCTGTCCCGCGCTGCCGCAGGCCTTGCAGGAAGTCCTCGCAAACTTGCACAACGCCACGAGCGTATAGCCGCTCATGGTTGCGCACTTTTCCGACGTCTCCTTCATGATCTCGGGCGGCTGGCCCTTCGCAGACCTCACGACGCTCTGAAGCGCCTGGAGACATTCGTCGAGAGACTCCGCCTTGAACTCCGTCACCGCGCGTTCGAGATACTTGTTGACCTTTTCCATGACGGCGGCCTTGCTCTTGAGATCTTCTTCCCCCTTCTTGCGCTCGGCGGCCAGTTCCTCCTCGAGCGCCGCGGTATCAAGGCCGGCGTCTTTCGCCTTCCTGATCATCCGCTGAGCGGGGGACAACCTGCCGCTCGCGAGACAGAAGCCGATTACGACCTCATAGTCCTCGATCGCCCCATCCTTGAGCGCCAGGTCAAGGGCGTCTTCGAGGCGCAGGTCCGCAACGCCGACGGTCTTCGTTTTGCCGCCAGACTTGACCGTGATCACGCCGCCCTCGACGCTCTGGACTGCGACGGTCTCTTTTCCGGCGCGGAGCTGGACTTCGACACTCTGACCGACGAGGGATGTGAAATGAGCCACGATACGCGCGCAGAAATCGGTCGCCCGCTTGATGTTCTTGCCGAGCGCGTCATATTGCAGAAAGATGTCGTCATCAGGCTTGCCCAGGCGGGCGATCTCGTATTCGGGCAGCCGCCCGAACTCGTCGCTCTTGTCGAGCGCCTCCGGCGTCTGGCCGGCCTCGACCAGTTTCGCCGCCTGTTCGAACATCACGTCGTATGCGGGCTTGGCCTTTCGCAGGGCGGCCTCGCCCTCCTCCAGCACTTTCTGCTCGAGTTCGGAGATCTTGTAGTCGATCTCACCGTGCATCTCGGAGGGCGCGTAGGTTCGCAGCTTCTTGAAGAGCGCCATCGCCTTGCCGAGCTGCCCGCGCGAGGTGGCGCCAACCGCCGCCTTGAAGTCGTCGTCGCAGGCCTTTTTCTGTTCCTCGGTCAGCTTGTCTTTCAACGCCCCGACCTTCTTGGCGGCCTGGCTTTCGACCAGAGTCTTGGGGAATTCCACGATCACTTTCGCGGCGCCCTCGAAATTCCGGTCCGCGACGCACTTCATCATGTCCTTCAAAAGCGCCGCGTAGGCTTCCTCGCCCTTCACATCCATCTCGCTCTTGATCTCGTCGACGAGCTTGTTGAGCTTGTCTTTCCACTCGGTCCCTTCGAGCGCCGTCACATCCCGGCGAAGTCTCTCGAGCACCTGCCTGTAGGATGCGCGGTTCTCCTTGGCGAACACGACCGCGTCATCGTACCGCTGGCGGGCGGCGGCTGCCGCGGCCTCCTGGGCGTTCGGGCCGGCCGGCTGCTTCGGGGTCTCGGGCTTCGGCTCTTCGCGCGGAGTCTCTTTCGGCGGAGTGGTGGAAGAGGTCGATGTCGATGATTGTTCCGACTTGGATGTGCTCTGCTCCTTGCTCTTGTCTTCGCCCCCACCACAAGATGCGAGGAACGCAAGCACGGACAGTGCCACAGTCGAGACAAGCAGAGGACGTCTCATAGGATGCCACCTCCTACAAA
>JAVHLO010000132.1 GCA_031082105.1 Planctomycetota bacterium | reverse complement strand
CGTTCGGGCAGCCCTGGATACGTTGATCCTGACACAAGAAATTCAAAAGATGATCATTGTCATCCCGGACGGGATGAATTCCAAGAACGGAAGGGGACACTTCTTCGTCAACCAGATTGATAAAGAGCGGGGAGACAATTACATGGACTACGTCTCCGATCTTATCCAACATATAGACACCCATTTGCAGACAAAATAAGGAGGAGAAAAAATAGGATGTCCGCTAACATAAGAAGGAGACCTCAAGCTTGAAGGTGAGCAGCAAGACCGTTCGTGGGACCCTGCTGCGTTTGATGGCCCGTCTTCGAGGAAACGGCTTCGCACAGAAGTACGCCGGCGGCGAACCGCCGCTGCGATCAGAACTGTTCAGCAGCGACCAGATGAAGGAGCATGGAAAGGCCCTGGCGGACTCGCACAAGCTGAGTCCGGGACGCGCCTCGAGCCGGCTTCTGACGCGACTGGCTGAGAATGAAGGCGTCCTGATCGGAGCCTGCGATCTGCTGACGACGGCAGTCAAGGCGAACCGCCGGATTGCGCCCGCCGGAGAGTGGCTGCTTGACAACTTTTATCTGATCGAAGAACAGATTCGGACTGCCAGACGACACTTTCCAAAGGGTTACACCCGGGAACTGCCGCGATTGCTGAACGGTCCATCGGCCGGGCTTCCGCGCGTCTATGACATTGCGCTGGAGATTATCTCGCACGGCGATGGACGGGTGGATCCGGAAAATCTTAGCAGTTTCGTAGCGGCCTATCAGACGGTGACCGTCCTGAAGTTGGGTGAATTGTGGGCTATCCCGATCATGCTGCGCCTTGCGCTGATCGAGAATCTCCGACGCGTTGGAGCCCGGATCGCCGCCGACAGGAACGACCGAAACCGCGCCGACTACTGGGCGGACCAGATGATGGAGATCGCGGAGAAAGACCCGAAGAGTCTGATTCTCGTAATCGCAGATATGGCCAGGTCGAGCCCGCCGCTGGCGGGTTCGTTTGTCGCCGAATTTGCGCGTCGGCTGCAGGGACAGAGCCCTGCTCTGGCCTTGCCGCTCACCTGGATTGAGCAGCGTCTCTCCGAATCCGGCCTGACGATTGAGCAGTCGGTGCAGGCGGAGAACCGACAACAGGCCGCCGATCAGGTTTCCATCAGCAATAGCATCGGCAGCCTCCGGTTTCTGGGAGCAATGGACTGGCGTGAGTTCGTCGAAACGATGAGCGTTGTCGAGCGGACCCTGCGTCAGGATCCCGGCGGCGTCTATGGCATGATGGATTTTGCCACCAGGGACCGATACCGTCACGTTGTGGAGAAGATCGCCAAAAGCAGCCGGCGGTCCGAAAGCGAGGTGGCCCGCAAAGCGATCGAGATGGCGTGCGAGAGCGCGGCAAAGAAAGACATCGAAGAACGAGCGGCACATGTCGGGTTCTACCTCATCGACAAGGGACTGCCGCAGCTCGAACGGGCGGTGGAGAGTTACCGATTCACCGCTGAGGCTCTTCAGAAAAGGATGTGCCAGCCATCTTTGCTCCTCTATCTGGGCTCGATCGTGTTGACGACGGGGATTTTCGGCGGGAGTTTGTTGGTGAAGGCGCATGCCGGCGGGGCGCAGGGTTGGAGCCTCGCGCTGACCGGGATCCTCTTGCTCTTGTGCACAAGTCATCTGGCGGTGGCCCTGGTGAACTGGCTGGCGACGTTGCTGGCGGCGCCGCACCTGCTGCCACGAATGGATTTTTCAGGGGGAATTCCGCCGGAATCGCGCACACTGGTTGTCATCCCAACAATGCTCACGAGCGCTCAAACCGTCGAAGATCTGGCGGAGGCGCTTGAAGTCCGGTTTCTGGCGAATCGAGACGAAAACCTCCGTTTCGCTCTGGTCACGGATCTCCGGGGCGCACCCGCGGAAACGATTCCAGAGGACGAACCGCTGTTGCGGCTGGCCCGGAAGAGAATCGAAGAGTTGAATGAAAAGTACAGCGACTCAAAAAACGATACCTTCTTTCTGTTTCATCGCCCGCGCCGGTGGAATCCCCGGGAGCGGATCTGGATGGGTTACGAGCGTAAGCGAGGGAAGCTTGCGGAATTGAATTCGCTTCTGCTCGGCGGGGCGCATGGCATCTCCGGGGACCGCTTCTCACTGATCGTAGGTCATACGGACGTTTTATCGAACGTAAAATACGTGATCACTCTTGACACAGATACGCAACTGCCGCGCGGTTCGGCATGGCAGTTTGTGGGAGCCATGGCGCACCCGCTGAACCGAGCACGCTACGACGAAGACAAGGAGCGTGTCTGCGAGGGGTACTGCATCCTTCAGCCACGCGTGGCCGTGAGCTTGCCGGGCACAAACCGGTCTCGGTACGCACGACTGTTCGGGAGTGAACCGGGCATCGACCCGTATACGCGGGCCGTCTCCGATGTTTACCAGGACCTCTTTCATGAGGGGTCGTTCATTGGCAAGGGGATCTATGATGTTGATGCGTTCGAGCGGGCTCTCAAGGGCCGCTTTCCCGAGAACCGGATTCTCAGCCATGACCTTGTGGAAGGGTGTTACGCGCGGGCCGGGCTGTTGAGCGATGTTCAGTTGTACGAGGAATATCCGTCTCGCTACAACGCCGACGTGAGCCGTCGGCACCGGTGGATCCGCGGGGATTGGCAGATTGCACGCTGGCTGCTGCCTCGAGTTCCCGGTCCCGGAACAAGCTGCCCAAAAAAATCCGCTCTCCGGACTGTCCCGATGGAAGATCTTCGACAACCTTCGCCGCAGTCTCGTGCCTTCGGCGCTGACACTCCTGATGCTTCTGGGCTGGACGGCCTTGTCACCCGCATGGTTATGGACCCTGGCGGTGATCGGAACCCTTCTGATTCCTCCCTGGGTCGCCTCTCTTCTGGATCTCTTCAAGAAGCCGGACGATATGCTGCTGAGCCAGCATCTCGCCGCTACGGTGCGGTCGGCCGGCAGACACCTGGCACAGATGGCATTTACTATCGCCTGTCTCCCCTACGAGGCCTTTTTCAGTCTCGATGCGATTGTGCGCACGGCCTGGCGAATGTGGGTCACACACAAACGGCTTCTGGAGTGGAATCCCTCAAGCGACTCAGACCGCCATCGTCGCACGGATCTCGCCGGCTCCTACCGGACAATGTGGATCGCCCCTGTCATTGCCGCTGTCACGGTGATTTATCTGGCGCTTTCGAGGCCGGCTGCGATAGGCGTCGCTTGGCCCATCCTAAGCCTCTGGCTTTTTTCCCCCGCTATCGCCTGGTGGATCAGTAAGCCTCTCGCTCGCCCCGGAGCCAGACTCACGGTTGACCAGATCCTCTTTCTCCGGAAGCTTTCCCGAAGGACCTGGGCGTTCTTCGAGACCTTCGTCGGACCGGAAGATCATTGGCTGCCCCCTGATAGCTATCAGGAGCATCCCGTTGCTGTGGTCGGGCATCGCACGTCGCCGACCAACATGGGGCTTGCGCTCCTTGCAAATCTTTCCGCCTGCGACTTCGGCTACATTTCGCCCGGACAACTCATCGAACGTACGGAAAATGCACTCCACACGATGAAGGCCTTGGAGCGGCACCGGGGCCATTTCTACAACTGGTACGACACGCAGTCCCTGAAACCACTGCAGCCTGCCTACATTTCGACGGTGGACAGCGGGAACCTCGCGGGCCATCTGCTGACATTGGGGCCGGGCCTGCTCGCCCTTCCCGAACAAAAAATCCTGGGAACGCGATGGATTGACGGGCTCAGCGACACGCTCGGGATTCTCGTGGACATGGCCGGAGGGACGGGAGGGGCGTTTCCGGCCCAGCTCGCTCAACTACAAAAGGATCTGGCGTCCGCAACCGTTTCCCGTCCAACCACGCTTGCGGCGACACGGAGGTGCCTCGACCGGCTGGCGGCATCCGCCGAAAAAGTGGCGGGCTGCCTCGATGCCGCCCCCGAGATCTCCGGGAGCGGGGTGAAGGAGTGGGCGCGCGCCCTCGCCCGGCAATGCCAGGGCACCCTCGATGAGCTGACGTTTCTCACCCCGTGGATCTTGCTGCCGGCCCCTCCGAATAGACTCGGCGATTTTCGCGGCCTCGATGAAATCCCAACGCTTCACGAACTGGCAAGGTCTGACACGGAGTGGATGCCTGCAATCGATCAGCGGTTCGGCTCGGACGAAACTCCGGAGGAAAGCGAGTGGTTGGGTGAGATTCGACGACTCATCACGGAGTCAAGCCAACGCGCCAGGGCAAGGATTGCAGCCCTCGAACGCCTTGCGCTGCAATCCAGCGAACTCGCCCGCATGGAGGTTGACTTCCTGTTCGACAAGGCGCGTCATCTCCTCGCCATCGGCTATAACGTCGGTGAACGACGCCGGGACGCGAGTTACTACGATCTGCTGGCTTCGGAAGCGAGATTGTCCACTTTCGTGGCGATTGCCCAGGGACAACTGCCTCAGGAGAGCTGGTTTTCTCTGGGGCGCCTGCTCACCACCATCGGCGGGGAGCCGGTTCTCCTTTCATGGAGCGGCTCGATGTTCGAGTACCTCATGCCACTCCTGGTCATGCCGACCTACGAAAACACGCTGCTCGATCAAACCTACAAGGCAGCCGTGCAGGGGCAGATCGCGTATGGGCGGAAGCGCGGCGTACCGTGGGGTATGTCGGAATCAGGCTACAACGCGATCTACGTTCGCCTCAACTACCAGTACCGCGCCTTTGGCGTCCCCGGCCTGGGGCTCAAACGCGGGCTTGCTGACGACCTGGTCATTGCGCCGTATGCGTCGATGCTCGCGCTGATGGTGGCGCCCGAGGAAGCCTGCCTGAATCTTCAGCGACTCGCCGCGGAGGGACTGGAAGGAAAATACGGCTTTTATGAAGCGATCGACTACACTCCGTCACGTTTGCCGCGCGGGCAATCAAGCGTCGTCGTCCGGTCGTTCATGGCCCATCACCAGGGTATGAGCTTTCTCTCTCTGGCGTATCTGTTTCTGGACCGTCCGATGCAGAAGCGATTCGAGTCGGATCCGAGGTTCCAGGCAACGACGCTGTTGCTCCAGGAGCGGGTTCCAAAGGCCTCGGCGTTCTATTGGCACACCGCCGAGCTCTCCGACTTGCGTACGATTTCGAACGGTCCGGAAACGTCTGTGCGCATTTTCAGCAGGCCCGACACTCCGATCCCGGAGGTCCAGTTGTTGTCGAACGGCAGGTACCACGTCATGATTACGAACGCGGGAGGCGGTTACAGCCGCTGGAAGAACATGGCAGTCACACGCTGGCACGAAGACAGCACCCGTGACAACTGGGGCATGTTCTGTTACCTCCGCGATGTGACAAGCGGGGAGTTCTGGTCAACCGCATACCAGCCAACGCTCAAACCATCGGAGAATTATGAAGCGATTTTTTCGGAGGGGCGAGCGGAGTTCCGCTGCTCTAACCACGAGATCGACACACATACGGAGATCGCGGTTTCGCCCGAGGATGACATCGAACTGCGACGGGTCAAACTCATCAACCGCGCCCGGAAGCGCAGAACAATCGACGTCACGAGTTATGCGGAAGTGGTTCTTGCCCCGCCTGCCGCGGACGCGCTGCATCCAGCCTTTAGTAATCTGTTCGTTCAGACGGAGATCATCCGCCAGCAGCGAGCGATTCTCTGCACCCGCCGGCCCCGCTCACGTGAAGAGCGCCCGCCATGGATGTTTCATTTAATGGCCGTTCATGGAGCGGAGGTCGGAGAAATCTCCTATGAAACGGACCGGACGCGGTTCATCGGCCGCGGAAACACGGTCGCTCATCCACAAGCGATGCACAGGGCATCGGATCCGTCCGGGGATCTCTCAGGGGCGCTCTCGGGCAGCCAGGGTTCTGTGCTCGATCCGATTGTCTCCATCCGGCATCGAATCACACTCGAACCCGAAGAGTCGGCAACGATCAATATGTTGTCCGGCATCGGCGCGACCCGCGACGCATGTCTGAGCCTTGTTGAGAAGTACCAGGACCGGCGTTTAGCGGATCGCGTGTTCGACCTGGCGTGGACCCATAACCAGGTGTTCTTGCGGCAGATCAACGCCACAGAGGCCGACGCCCAACTCTATGGACGCCTTGCCAGTTCCGTCCTCTACGCCAATTCCTCGCTGCGCGCCGACCCGAGCGTCCTCATCAAGAACCGTCGCGGACAATCCGGTCTATGGGGGTACGCTATTTCCGGCGATTTTCCGATCGTACTGCTGAGGATCGGAGATCCGGCCAATATCGATTTGGTGCGCCAACTCGTGCAGGCCCACGCCTACTGGCGCTTAAAAGGGCTGACAGTAGACCTGGTGATCTGGAACGAAGATCACTCCGGTTACCGGCAAGGGCTCCACGAACAAATCATGGGGCTGATTGCCGCGGGCATCGAAGCCAACGTGACCGATCGACCGGGCGGCATCTTTGTTAGACCTGCGGACCAGATCTCGAACGAGGACCGCATCCTCTTCCAGACGGTCGCTCGCGCCATCATCACCGACACCCGGGGGACGCTGGAGGAGCAGATCAACCGTTGCGGCCTTCCAGACGTGCCCGTCCCGCGCCTTGCGCCGGCGCGAACCCGCCGGCCCGAACCCCCGGCAATAGCCGCGTTGCCTCGCCGCGATCTGATCTTCTTCAACGGGCTGGGAGGGTTCACCCCGGACGGGCAGGAGTACATCATTTCGACCGCACAAGAGCAGGCAACGCCGGCGCCGTGGGTGAATGTGTTGGCGAACCCGCACTTCGGGACCGTCATCTCGGAGAGCGGCGTTGCATGCACCTGGAGCGAGAATGCCCATGAGTTCCGCCTCACTCCCCGGACCAGCGACCCCGTAAGCGATTCGGGCGGGGAAGCCTTTTACATCCGTGATGAAGAGAGGGGCCACTTCTGGTCTCCCACGCCGCTGCCGAGCCGAGGATCAATGCCTTACGCCAGCCGGCACGGGTTCGGCTACAGCGTTTTCGAGCATACGGAACGCGGCATCCGCTCGGAGATGTGGGTTTACGTGGCCCTAAACGCGCCGATCAAGTTCACTGTGTTGAAAGTGCGAAATGAGTCCGGCCGATCTCGCCGACTCTCCGCCACGGGATACGTAGAATGGGTGCTGGGAGATCTGCGGGGGAGAACGGCCATGCACGTGATCACCGAAATCGATCCCGGGAGTGGAGCGCTCTTCGCACGGAACCCCTACAACACGGAGTTCCCCGGCCGGGTTGCCTTTTTCGACGTGGACGATGCGACCCGGACCGTAAGCGGAGACCGGACGGAGTTCCTTGGGCGGAACGGCGCCCTTCGGGATCCGGCTGCAATGCGCCGGTCCAGGCTTTCCGGCAAAGTGGGGGCCGCTCTGGATCCCTGCGCCGCGGTCCAGGTGACCTTCGAGATAGGCGATGGGCAAGAGCGTGAGATGGTCTTCTTACTTGGCATAGGGCAAGACGCCAGTGACGCTATCCACATGGTCCATCGCTTCCGGGGATCTGCGGCTGCGCGGGGCGCGCTCGAAGGGGTATGGCAGTACTGGAAGCGCACTCTCGGCGCCGTCCAGGTGGAAACACCCGATCCGTCTGTCAATGTTCTGGCCAATGGCTGGCTCCTGTACCAGACCCTGGCGTGCCGTCTTTGGGCCCGGAACGGATACTACCAGCCGGGAGGGGCCTTCGGTTTCCGCGACCAGTTGCAGGACGTGATGGCGCTCATTCACGCCGAGCCACGCCTCGTGCGCGAGCATTTACTCCTGTCCGCGGCCCGTCAGTTCCGGGAGGGAGATGTTCAGCATTGGTGGCATCCCCCCTCGGGCCGGGGCGTTCGTACACACTGTTCGGATGATTACCTCTGGCTGCCATTGGCGACCTGCCGTTACGTTCTAAACACAGGGGACACGGGGGTGCTGGATGAATCGATTCCCTTTATCGAAGGACGGCCGGTCAATGTGGACGAGGACTCCTATTATGACCTGCCCGACCGATCCGAAGAATCGGCCACTTTGTACGAACACTGTGTGAGAGCCATCCATAGAGGTCTCAGGTTTGGCGAGCACGGCCTTCCCCTCATGGGCTCCGGTGACTGGAACGATGGCATGAATCGGGTGGGCGAACACGGCAAGGGGGAAAGCGTCTGGTTGGGATTCTTCCTTTATGAAGTGCTCATGCGGTTCACGGAGGTTGCCCGCGTGCATGATGATGTTTCCTTCGCCGAACGCTGCGAGAGAGAGGCGGCTCAAATGCGCCGGAATATCGAGCGGAATGGCTGGGATGGCAAATGGTACCGCCGCGCTTATTTCGACGACACTACGCCCCTCGGGTCGGCAAGTAACCCCGAATGCCAGATTGATTCGATTGCGCAAAGCTGGTCCGTTCTATCCGGGGCGGCTGATGCCGAGCGTTCGCGTATGGCCATGGAAGCGGTGGATAACCGCCTTGTTCGCAGAGACCACGCATTGATCCAGCTGCTGGACCCGCCGTTCGACAAGTCAAATTTGAACCCCGGCTATATCAAAGGGTACGTCCCGGGTGTTCGGGAGAATGGCGGGCAGTACACTCATGGGGCGATCTGGGCGGCAATGGCCTTCGCACGATTGGGCGACAGCCGCCGAGCATGGGAACTGTTGACAATGATCAACCCGGTGAACCATGCAAGGTCTCCCGACGTGATTGCGACTTACAAAGTAGAGCCCTACGTCGTTGCGGCCGACGTCTATGCGCTCTCGCCGCACACCGGACGCGGTGGATGGACGTGGTACACGGGCTCGGCCGGATGGATGTACCGGCTCATCCTGGAATCACTCCTGGGGCTGAGG
>JAVHLO010000131.1 GCA_031082105.1 Planctomycetota bacterium | reverse complement strand
GTCCGCCTCGGGCGGATCCGCTGAGGCGGAAAGGTTTACTTCGCTGCCCGGGATTATTCGCGAATCAGGGAAGAATCTCCTTTGCAGCGTGTCCGGCCCTTCGCTGAAGGAGATGCCCCCGACGCGTCGGGGGCATGACAGCGAATCAAATTTCGTGAATGGATCGGGCTACTCGATTCTCTTCAGGCCTCGCCTGTACCGCCGCGCAAGCTCCACGTAGACGCCCTTGTATTTGGACCACTCGGGCTGGTTGGCCGGGTCGGATTTGCCCTTGACCCTGGCCGGCACGCCGACGGCGACGGAGCCGGCCGGAATATTCTGATTCTGTGTCACTACGCAGCCTTCGCCGAGGACCGATTGCGTCCCGACAATGGCATAGTCGCTGACGATCGAGCCCATCCCGATAAGCACCTGGTCCTCAATCGTGCATGTGTGGAGGATTGCGCCGTGGCCGACGTTGACCCTGTTACCGACCTTGCACGTTTCGTTCGGGCGTGCGTGGAGTATGCAATTTTCCTGGACGTTCGTCTCGTCGCCGATCCTTATCGAACCGTAATCCCCCTTTATCCGCGCGCCGGGTCCGATGTAGCATCGCGCGCCGACGATCACATCGCCGATGATATCTGCGGTCTCGCAGACGTAGGTTTCTTCTCCAACGACCGGCCGCTTTCCTTCGAATTCGTAGAGGGCCATGAAGAACTCGCTCTGCAAGACCCGCTTGCTCGCAGAAGCCCTCTGGGAGGGCGAGGCTCCTGCCGAGCCGGATCGCGGTGCCGTCCACTTCCCGGGAAAGTCCTACCTCAACAACCTGAGCACGCCGCCCTGGGTGATATTCGCATTGCGGAGCGCGAGGACGGCCGCCTCGATGAGGATATTGGCGCGGCCCGCGTTGGCCGCTTCCTGGGCCATGTCCGCGTCGCGGATCGTCGATTCGGATGCGCTGAGGTTCTCGAACGCTATCTGCAGGGCCGAAACGTTCGGCTGCAACTGCTGCTGCACGACCGACCCGAGGTGACCGCGCGTGGTCGATACCTGGTTGATCGCCGAGTCGACTATTTCGAGCGCATTTGCGGGGTTGACCATCGGGCTGTTGGCGCCGCCGGATCGGAGCGAGCCGAGGTTACCGAGCGCGCCGGGCTGGCCGAGCCGGGATACGTTCATGGCCTCGATGCCGACGCGCAACTGGTCCGCGGCAGTCCCCTCGGTGCCCAATTGGAAACCCAGCCCGCCGCCGACGATGTCGAACGTGTACGTGCCGGGCCCCGTGCCCGCGTCCATGCGGAGTTCCGCGGTCAACCCGCCCGTCGTGACCATCACCTGGTTCCCAATCCCCTGCGCCGGCTGGCCTTCCACGGTCGCCTGGATATCCTGGCCGGCATAGGTGCCCGGTGTGATACCGCTGAACGCCCCCTGCGTGACCGTGAAACTGACGAATTCCTGCGAGCCGTACTCGACACTTCGAATCTGGCCGCCGACGGCCTCGACCCCTGTGTTGGACGTGGTGGCGTTGATGGCGGACATGACCTCGGCCTGGGTCGCGCCCGCGGCGAAGTTGAGCTCGACGCTCCCCTGGCTGCCGCGGATCTGGACGGTGGACGCGCCGGCCTGGACGGGCGCGATGTTGCCCGTGGCGGTCGCCTGCTGGGCCGCGGCCTGCACGGCAACGTCAATGGTCATCGGCCCCGAAGCGGGGAGCGAGGCGGCCATGACGCGGATATCCTCGAACTGCGTCGCCGCGTTCGAGATGTTGAACGACGCCGCGCCGTTCAGCAGGCTGGTGCCCGCGAACCGCGTCGTGTTCGCGATCCGGTCGATGGCCTGCAGCGACATGTCGATCGACATCTGGGCGGCCATCTGGGCCTCCGGCGACATCGCACCGGTGTTCATGATGGCGAGGGACTGGCCGCGGATGCCGGTCATCAGGTTGTTTATCTCCGACATGCCCGCCTCGGCCGTGGCGACCATGTTCGCGGCGAACTGCGTGTTTTCAATCGCCTGCGCGGTCGCGCCGAGCTGGCTGCGCAATATCTCCGAGATGACCAGGCCGGAAGGGTTGTCGCCTGCCCGGTTGATGGCGAGACCGGTAGCCATCTTCTCGAGTGCGCTCGACTGGCTCAGCCGGGCAAGACTGAGCTGGCGGAGTGACGACAGTACACCCGAGGTGTCGTTGATCCTGAGTCCCATGGACGTGCCTCCTATTCGAACTTCCGTGTTGATAGGAAGAAAAAGGGGCGCAAGGGCATTCCTTGCCCTCTGACTTTCCAACATCATTATACGGTTTCGACCGGCGGAATTCAAGTATTTTCTCAATTCTACCCCGGCCATGCCGGGGGTTGTTCGGCGCGATCTGAAATGCACGACGAACCGACCGCCGCCGTGGGCGGCGTAGAAGCGAGCGATCGGCAGCCGGAGCTGCTTCCAACGGTCGCGGCACACTTCCCAGGCTGGAGTACCGGAAAACACTAAACACAGCACTCGTAGGTGGCACACTCCTCTGTCTCTGTGCTGTCCTGCTGAGGTTGAGGAAGGTGCTTTTCAAAGAGATACTCAGTCAACTCCTTGATGCCCGCCGGGTAGTTTGGATAGAATGTAGTGTAGAAATCTCCTTCATCAAACAGTTCATACGTGGCTACGCCAGAGACGTGGCAGAAAGGGGCTCCTGCTAAGAAGGCCTCATGGACTCCAGCGAGCAGCGGAGCGGGCAGGATGCCTTTGTACTCCTTCTCTACTGCCGGCTCCCTTTTTGTCTTCATAGCCCCATTACAGCGTGACAAGACTGTTCGACCCCGTCAGGGTCGGCTATTCACATTTTGCCCCTGCGGGGCAATACTGCTCTCCTGCGTCGATCTCCCCGAAGGGGAGAAACGTGAATAGCCGTGGTTTTCCCGCCTCTGGCGGGAACCCACGGAGAAGTGTTGGAAGAACGTGCCGACCCTGAAGGGGTCGCACAATCTCGGTGACCACTGACTCCGTATCACCCACAATCGACGTCTGCACCCCGGCGTACTCAAAGAAGCGGCCACGCCGCGCTGCCTCACGCCCTTGACAGCCGGAAGCCGTGATCGTATACTTGCGTCAATGAAGAGATACGTCCCGGATTTCATAGAGACCAACTACCGCGCAGGGAAGTACCGAGGCGCCTTCAACTGCACCGCCTTCTTCGTCGACATCTCCGGCTTCACGAACCTCATGGAGACCGCCTTCGCCCTCGGGGAGCGGGGGGCGGAGATCATGAGCCGCCAGCTCCGCCGTGTCTTCGACCCGCCAGTCAACGCCGTCCTCGACCGGGGCGGGATCATCACGGGCTTCGCAGGCGACTCGTTCATCGCCCTTTTTCCCGACGATGCCGGCGAGCGGGCCCGGTCGGCCGCCTCGGACATCGTTCGCTACTTCGCCCTCAGCGGCCGCGATGAGGGCCCCGACGGCGTCTTCGATTTCAAGGTGAAATGCGGGATTGACGCCGGCAAGGTCCGCTGGGGTATCACCAGGGACTCCCTCGGACGCTGCGCCTACTACTTCCACGGGAGCCCGATCAACGGCGCCGCGGCGGCCGCCGTCGCCGCGCCAATCACCAACGTGCAGGCGGAAGACATGAAGCACGGCGAGGTTCTTACCGCGCCCCTGCCGGATCCGGAGCGGCAAGGCGTCGGCCAGGAACGCGAAGCTCGAGAGGACGTCCTCCGCGCATTCATCCAGGACGAAATCCTGACGCTCGGCGAACGCGCGGAGATCAGGCCGGTCGCCTCAGTATTCATG
This sequence comes from Planctomycetota bacterium, assembly GCA_031082105.1. Taxonomy (GTDB): domain Bacteria; phylum Planctomycetota; class MHYJ01; order JACQXL01; family JAVHLO01; genus JAVHLO01. The sequence continues at coordinate 5,051 of JAVHLO010000131.1, read as the reverse complement.
TCGTTCGTGCGCGCCACCTCGGATGCGGGGCTGTTCCCGGTCTCGGAACACGATGACATCGGCAGGATCATGAGCTTGGTGCGCGATGAGGCCATCTCCTGTGGCGGGACATTCAACAAACTGGATTTCGGCGACAAGGGGACAACGACCCTGTGCTTCTTCGGCGCTCCGAAGGGAGGCGAAAAGCCAGTCGTCGCCGCGTTGAGCTTTGCCGAGCGAGTCCGCGGTCGGCTGCGTGAGGAAGAAAAGGGAAAGTACGCCGTCATACAAGTCCGCACAGGCGTGGACGCGGGGCTCGCATATTCCGGAACGACCGGGGGAGAGCGGCGCAACGAATGGACCTGCCTGGGCGATTGCGTGAACACCTCGGCGCGGCTGATGACCGCGGCGGGTTGGGACGAGATACTCGTCTCGCCGCGCGTGCGCGAATCGGGATCGCGCGATTTCGAATTCGCGTCGCTGGGCGAACTGCAGTTGAAAGGCAAGGCGCGCCCCGAGGCGGTCTTCTCGTGCGAACGCGCTGCGCCGCGGGCATCGGCGTGGCGGTACGGGCAGGCCATGGTAGGGCGCAAGGCCGAACTGGCGCGGCTTCAGGAGCTGTTGCGCCCGGCGGAGACGGGCAGGTTCGCGGGAATGGTCTATGTCTTCGGCGAATCGGGGGCGGGCAAGAGCCGGTTGGCGCAGGAGTTCCGAAACGGGCTCGACGACTCGGAGCGCCATTATCATTGGCTGCACATGCCTTGCCTGGAGAACGATGGAGGGCTGAAACCGATTGCAGTCTGGCTCGAACGATTTTTCGACGTGGACGCGTTCGATTCGCAGGAGAAGAGGCGGGCGAAGGTGGATGCGGCGGTCGACAGGATTGCGCGGCGGGCCACGACGCCTGAGGAGACGCGGATCGAGCTGAGACGCGCGGTTTCATTCCTCGCTTCGTTGGTGCACTGCGGGTGGGACGGTTCGCTGTTCTCCCAGGTGGCGGACACGAAATTGAGATACGAGAACCAACTGTGGGCCGTGAAGGAGTTGATAAAGGCGTTGGCGACGGAGTCGCCCTTGGTTCTGGAGATCGAGGACTCGCACTGGATGGAGCCGTGCACGGCGGAGTGGGTGAAGATCATGACGCGCAACGTGCCGGACGTTCCGTTCATGATCCTGTTGACTTCGCGGTATGAAGCCGGTGAGGCCGGCGCCTTGCCCATCCTTGAATGCGGCCCTGCGTCGGCGGGCGCGCGCTGCAGTGACGGCGGCGACGCAGTGATCCGGGGCGGGCCGGACGCCTTGAGGCCACTGCACAAGCCGGAGAGAAAACCGTACGTGCCGGTTGGAACGGAGGTCCCGATCTTCGAGATCGAACTGTGCCCGTTTGCGGCAGAGGAGGTCACCGAGTTGTTCGAGGGTCAAGTCGGTGCGAAGCCCGATGCGGCGCTGGTGCAATTCCTGATGGAGAGGACGGAAGGGAATCCGTTCTTCGCGGAGCAGCTCAGCGCGCACCTGAGAGACAGCGACCTGTTGGCGCAAAGTCCCGACGGGATGCAGATGAAGGGCGAGCTGGGACGCCTGCCCGCTACGCTGGACAGCCTGTTGCTGGCGCGGTTCGACCGGCTGGAGGCGCGGCTGAGAGAAGGATTGAAGCACGCGGCGACGCTGGGCGTGCGCTTCCTGCGCGGCGTGTTGGAGGAACTGCTGCGGCGAAGCAGAGAATTCTCAGGCGAAGCCGACGACGTGGTGCCGGCGGCGGAAGGAGAGAGGATGATCGTGCCTCAATCGACCGCACTCGAGGATGGGTCGAGTCGGGGCGCGGACCGACGACTCCCGGCAGCCGGCGAGGTCGCGCCTGGCGACAAGGGGCGCGGAACCGACGCGGCCCGCGGCGACGCGAAGACGTCGGCGCAAGCGGGCCTAACCGCGGAGACCGCGTACCTGTTCCGCCACGTGCTGATGCAGAAGACTGCGTATCACCTGCAATTGCCCTCGGTGCGGGCGTACCTGCACCGTTTGGCGGGTGAGGTTATCGAGGAGCTCTTCCCGGAGAGCAAGGAGTTCTACGCGGAGCTAGCGGACCACTACGGGAAGGCGCAGATGCCCGAAAAGGAGATCGAGTATCTCGAAAAGGCGGCGAAATACGCCGAGCATAGCTACAAAAACAGTGAGGCAATCGAGCTCTTCAGCCGGCTGATTGCGAGACTGGCGGAATCCCGGTCGGGCGCCGACCAGGCCCGAATTCCTCAGTCCGCGATCAGAACCGCAAGGGCTCGGTATGGACTTGCCGCAGTGTATAAGCTCGTGGGAAAATGGACGCAGGCGATTGAGGAGTACGAGAAGTTGCTGGCCTTGGCGGGTGAGGAGGTTTCCCGCTCCCAGGCCCCGGACCCGCAGGCCGTCGAGCTGATAGTGCATGGTCGAAACGCCCTCGCAAGCATGTACAAACACCGAGGACAGTTGACGGAGGCGATGGCGCAGGCGCGGCTGGCGTTGGGACTCGCTGAGAGCGCGGGCTCTGTGAGCGGCAAGGCAACCGTCGTGGGCAACATCGGGACCATCCACTTCGCTCAGGGCGAGTATGACCGGGCAATGGAGTGCTATCGGGAATGGCTCCAGCTTTCGGATGAGCTCGGGAGCAAGGTGGACCGGGCGTCCGCCATCGGCTGCATGGGGGTCGTCTACCAGAATCAGGGCGACTACACGCGGGCGATCGAGTGCCATCAGAAGTGGGTCCGGCTTGCAGAGGAACTTGGGGACAGAGCGGGCAAAGCGATGGCCATCGGCAACATGGGCACCATTTTCCGAAATCAGGGCGACTACGCGCGGGCAATGGAGTGCCAACGGGAGAGGCTGCGCGTTGCGGAGGAACTGGGAGACAAGGCGGGGAAGGCGATGACTCTCGGCAACATGGGGATCATCTACCGGCACCAAGGCGACTACGTCTGCGCGATGGAATGCCTGCGGAAGGACCTGCAGCTTGCAGAGGAACTCGGAAACAAGGCGGGCCAGGCTGCCGCTACCGGCAACATGGGAAACGTCTACTTCAACCTGGGCGACCACGCCCGCGCGATGGAGTGTTATCAGAGGTGGCTTTCATTGGCGGAAGAACTCGGAGACAAGTCAAGCGTCGCGCATGCCGTGGGAAACATAGGAGGTCTCAGCGCCCTCATGGGCGAGCACGCCCGGGCAATGGAATGCCATCAGAGATGTCTGCAGCTCGCGGAGGAACTCGGATCGATGGAACTCAAGGCGCGCGCGATCAGCGAAGTAGGCTCGATTCTCGCGAAGACCGGCGACTGTGCCGCCGCCGTGGAGAAACAGAAGCACGCCCTGCGGCTGTACAGGGAATTGAACGCGAGACCGCGGATGTCATGGGTGCTCGTGTTGTTGGCGGAGGCGTATCTGGGGCTGGGTCGTGGGGGCGTCGCAGCGCGGGAATCCGAGGGCGGACGGCCTGCGTCTGCCGGCTCCTCAGCGCTCCCGGCCGGGCGCTCTGAGATCGAGTTGGCCCGTGAAGCGCTGAAAGAGGCGAGGGCCATCGCGGAAGAATTCAAACAGAAGAAACCGCTCGAAGATGTGGAACGCCTGGAGAAACTGATCGGCGACAATCCCGGGCGGAGTTGAGAACCTGCGCGCCGGACCGGGGGTTTTGGTTGACTGGTCCGCGGATCGATGGTAGAGTAGCCGGCACACGGGTTGAGGCGCAGTCCCGCATCGGGCCGGACACGTGGTAGAGGAGATTCCGCCCCGCTTGAGGTGCGGTCAGCCTGCGGCGGAAACCAAGTTCGGAATGACAGGCTGTCGGTGTTCTTGCCCGATTCGTGAATAGAGCGGGCTAGCTGTGTGAGTGAACCGATCGAAGCGGAGCGAGCTGATGTTTGCGCGAGTGGGCAGACTGTACGTTGCGGAATTGATGAAGGCCCTGCGGCAGCGGTTGCCGTTGGCGGCCGTCATCGTCGTCCTGCTCGTGGCGTTCCTGTCGCTCTACGGGTCGATGCGGTCCATCGAAGGTCAGATCAAACAGGAACTGGGCGAGTCCTACGAGCGGGAGCCCGGCGGCATCCCCGGTCCGAACGCCGACGATCCGCCGCGGACGGCGCGCACGAAGAAGTCGTTCTTCCCCTCACTGCCGGCCTCGAAGGGGTACGAATGCCTCGCGCATACCTGGAAATACTCGCTTGAGCTGGGGGCGTTCTTCCTCCTCGTCTTCGGCAGCCTGCTCGTCTCATCCGAGGTGGCGCAGGGCACGGTCCGCACAACGCTCCAACGGCCCATCAGGCGGATCGATTTCATGTTGGCCAAGGTCTTGATTCTCCTGACGGCGACTCTCTTTCTGGCCGTCGTCATTGCGTCCGCGGGACTGCTTCTCGTGCACGTCCTGGTCGGCTTCGGCAACGTGACCGACCTTCAGTGGGAGACTGAATTCCGCGCTCACTCGAACACAGGGCCGGAAGCCGCTTCACCCGAAGCAACGGAACCGACTTCAGCGCGACGCCCGGCGTGGCTGTTCTTCTACGGCTCCGAGATGAAGGCATTCGCGCTGAAGAGCTTCCTTCTGCTGCTTCTGCCGTTCGCTTGCGCGGGTTTCCTCGGCTTCTTCATCTCATCGATCGTGAGCAGCCCCGGGACGGCCGTCGGGATCGCGGTCATCGTGCACTACGTTCTGAGCGCCTTGCTCGAGATATTCAAGGGGTGGCAACGTTACTACTTCGAATCCTATTTCGAACAGGCATTGAGTTGGCTGCTGAACGTGTCGCAGGGGATAAAGACGCACTTGACGCCCTTCAAGGCCGTGTCGTGGACTTCTTCGGAGGTGTACGTCCCGCTCGCGTACATCGTCGCCTTTGTCGTCGTTTCCGTGCTGGTATTCCAGCGGCGGGACGTGGTGACGTAGGGCGTGCGCGCGTGAGTGCGTGCGTGCTGCTAGCCCGAGTTATTCATGAAGCGGCGTGAAAATGTCATTCCCGCGAAAGCGGGAATCCAGAAGACAGCGCGACAGCAAGAGGACAAGACGGGATTCCGACAGTCTCGGTCGCGTCGGCGATCCGCTGGATTCCCGCTTTCGCGGG
>JAVHLO010000130.1 GCA_031082105.1 Planctomycetota bacterium | reverse complement strand
CGTGGACCTCGCGGCCCGCGGCCGGCCGGGAATCGGTCCGGGTCGGCGCGGGCACGACGGTCTTGCCGCGCTTGAACGAGAACGCGGACTCGACCACACGGCGAACCTCGTCTGGGTCGACGTTGCCGGCCACAAAAACCTGGATCGGGTTCCGCCGGGTCAGCGCGCGATGCCACGAGAGGAGCTGTCTTCCGTCGATCGCGGCAATGTCCTCGAGCCGGCCGTGCTCGTAGATGCCGTACGGCTCGTCCTTGCACATCTCCTGGACGCATCGCTCGGCGGCGTACGTGGCGCGGTCGTCAATCAGCGACTCGATGAACCGGCGGAGATTTGTCTTTTCGGTCTCCATGTAGCGCGGCGAGAATCCGTTGCCGACCACGAGCGGTCTCAGCATGACATCGGCGAGGAACTGGATTCCGTTGCGCAGGTTGCCCTTGCGCGGAAGGAACCGGTCTGAGACGAACTCGAGTCTAAACGTGAGTATCTGCCGCTCGCCGATCTTCGCGATGTCGGTGGAGAGCGCCGCGCCGTAGAGGAAGTTGAGCCGCTGTACCATCCTGGGCGCGTTCGGGTAGCGGGCGCAACCGCGCCTCAACACGTGCGGCACGAGCGCCGTATGCGTCGGCCGCTCCGTGAGGTGCGAGTGGATGAACGCCTCGACCACCAGCGTCTTGAACCGCGCGCTTCTCTGTACGAAGAGAACGAGCCCGTTCGGCAGTTCGAACCGCTCGAACCGGAACCCGTCAAGCGCGGCAAAATCGGAGCGGGTGAACATGTTCGGTCAACAAAGATGAAAGACGCTGTCAGCGCAGAAAGACGTTGCAATGTAATATGCCACAGAGGCACGGAGACACAGAGGCCTCTTGTGAGGACATGGTCTCCATGAATCCGATTCGGGTTTCATTCTCTTCACGGCACAATCCTGTAGAACCGGATTGCCCAACTCGGCTCATTCGTTCCATCCTCCCGTATTCTCTCTGTGTTCTCTGTGCCTCTGTGGCCAGTTTAAATCTCTCACGATGCCGCCTCGACTACTTCACCGCTCTCTCAAAGTACTTCCTCAGCTCCGCGAGCGAGATCTTCAATGTGGTCGGCCGGCCGTGCGCGCACGAGGCGGTCTGTTCGACCTCTTCGCGCTGGCGCAGGAGCGCCACCATCTCCTCGTGCGTCAACCGCTCGCCCGCCTTGATTGCGGCCTTGCACGAGAGCAGGTTGATAATCTGATCCAGCGCGCGCTCCGCGCTGTCACCCTTGCCGCCGCCTTCGTATTCCTCGACCACGCCGCGCAAGAGCGTCTCGGGGTTCGACGAGGCGAGCACGTCCGGCACCGCATGGACGGCGATCGAGCCCGGGCCGAACTCGTCGACCTCGAACCCGAGTTGGGCCATGAACGGCAGTGTCTCTTTCATGATCGCCATCTCGGCGCGCGAGAACTCGACCACGGTCGGGATGAGCATCCGCTGCCTGCGTCCGTCGGCGCGCGCAAGCCGCCGGCGCATCGCGTAGATGAGTATCCGCTCGTGCAGCGCGTGCTGGTCGATGATGAGCACCCCGTCGGGCGTCTCCTCCACGATGTACGAATCGTGGAGCTGGAAACAGAGATGGGTCCGGCCCTCGTCCAGCCGCGGTGCGACGTAGTCGGTCGTCGCAGGGAGGCCGGCCGGGGCCTGGTCCGGCGCAGTTGGCGCGGCCGTTGCGGTCCCTCCGTGTCGGGTCGCGCTCGAGCCGGACCCCTGTGCCCAGAGCGATTCGGACTGGAGAGGCGCGGCCTTGCCTGCCTCGGGAGTCGCCAGGGCCGGCCGTTCGCCGGCCGCGACCGCAGGGGTCGCAGCACCGGCCTGCGCGTCGTCTCGTGGCGGTTCCCACCCATGGTCGCGACCCATCAGCTCGCCCTTGTGGCCGAGGAAGAAATCGAGTATCGCGGATTTCACGTCCTCCTGCGTGTCCGCCGGGCCGGGCGTCGACGCGCGAAAGCCGCTCGGCGGCGCCGGGGCAGGGGGAAATGACTCCGGGTCACCTTTGGAGGGGCACAGGCGGGATGCCTGTGCTACACTACCGAACGCGCCGGGCTGGAGTCTCACTGCGCTCTCGGTCCTGCCTAGCAGTCCGCGGACGGAGTCCACGATGAGGTCGTGGAGGCGCCACACGTTCCGGAACCTGACCTCGATCTTCGTCGGGTGGACGTTCACATCGACCTCTGCGGGATCGGTCGTGACGAAGAGGATGGCGACGGGGAATCTGTCGTGCGGGATGAACCCCTTGTACGCCTGGGCGAGCGCGCGGGTGACGACCCGCTCCCTGATGTGCCTGCCGTTGAGGAAGATGAACTGCATCTTTGCGCTCGCGCGCGCAAGGTACGGCGGCGCGACATAGGCGACGACGGACATGGTCCCGTCGCCGGCCTTCAACTGCATCAGCGCGTCCGCGACCTCGGGGCCGAGGAAGTTCTCGACGCGCTGTTTCAGATACTGGTTCTCAGGCAGCGTGAAGATCGCGCTCCCGTTGTGGACGAGGTCGAACCTGCGGTCGCAATGCGCGATGGCGAAACGCGTCACCATGTCGACGCAGTGGCCGAACTCGACCGGCGTGCTCTTGAGGAACTTGCGACGCGCCGGGGTGTTGAAGAAGAGGTTACGCACTTCGATGGTCGTGCCCTCGGGGCAGCCGACGGGCCGCGGCTGGTCGAGTTCGCCGCCGCGGCACTCGATCTCCATCCCCTGGAGCTCGCCGCGCCGGCGTGACGCGATCCGCGCGTGCGAGATTGAGCCGATGCTGGCCAGCGCCTCGCCGCGGAATCCGAGCGTGCAGACGCGGAAGAGGTCGTCCGGTCTCTCGAGCTTGCTGGTGGCGTGGGAAGCGAATGCGAGCGGCAGGTCGTCCGGCCAGATGCCGGACCCGTCGTCGGTGATTCGGATGAGCTGCTTGCCGCCGTCCTCGACGGTGATCTTCACCGCCCGCGCGCCCGCGTCGAGCGAGTTCTCTACGAGCTCCTTCAGGACGGACGCGGGGCGCTCGATCACCTCGCCCGCGGCGATCTTGTTGACGACGGACAGTGGCAGGACGTGGATTATGCCCATATCACTTGTCATTTGCCACTTGTCATTTTCCATCTGTCAGTCACAAAATCAGCGAGCGGGAATGACCAATGACAAATGAGAAATGATCAATGAAAAATGAAAGACACCTGACAGTTCCCGTGTCGCTTGTGCTTCCGCAGTCGTTGTGGTTCCTGGGATCACTTCCCCGTCGACAGTACCGCCATGAACGCCTTCTGCGGGATCTGGACGTTGCCGACGGATTTCATCTTCTTCTTGCCTTCCTTCTGCTTCTCGAGCAGCTTGCGTTTCCGCGTGATGTCGCCGCCGTAGCATTTTGCCGTCACGTTCTTGAACATGGCCTTGATCGTCTCGCGCGCGACGATGCGCTTGCCGATCGCCGCCTGAAGCGCGACCTCGAACATGTGGCGCGGTATCTCCTTGCGGAGGATGTGGATCACCTTGCGCCCCTTGCTCTCCGCATGGTCTCGGTGCGCGATCGTTGAGAGCGCGTCAACCTCTATACCGCCGACGAGTATCCGGAGTCGGACGAGGTTCGATGCCTGGAAGCCGGTGATGTGGTAATCCATCGTCCCGTACCCGCGTGTGGCCGATTTCATCTTGTCGTAGAAGTCGTAGACCATCTCGGCGAAGGGGAGGTCGTAGGTCAGAATGACCCGGGTCGTGCTGAGGTATTCGGTCCGGACGTACTTGCCCCTGCGGTCCTCGCAGAACTGCATCATGACGCCGACAGAGTCGGCGGGCACGATCAGGCTCGTGCGCGCGATGGGTTCGCGGATTTCGATGATCTGCCCCTCGTCCGGCATCTTGGCCGGGTTGTCGATGCGGAACGTGCTTTCTCCTTCTTTGTCCCTGGCAACGACTTCGTACGTGACGTTCGGCGCGGTGCGGATGATCTCGACGTGCTCCTCGCGTTCGAGCCGTTCCTGCAGGATATCCATGTGGAGCAATCCGAGGAACCCGCAGCGGATGCCGAACCCGAGCGCCTCGGAAGTCTCGGGCTCGAACGTGAACGCCGAGTCGTTCAGGCTCATGCGCTCGATCGCCTTCTTTACGGAGTTGTAGTCGCTTTCGCCGGTCGGGTAGATTCCGCAGAAAACCATCGGCAGCGGCTCCTTATAGCCGGGCAGGGGAGCGATGTTCTCCGCGTCCTTGTCCGTGATGGTGTCGCCGATCTTGATGTCGTGGATATCCCTGATTCCCGCGATGACGTAGCCGACGTCGCCTGCTACGAGCTCCTTGACGGCGCTCATCGCGCCCGGGTTGCCCAGCAGCGGGCGGAACTTGCCGACCTCTTCGGCCTCGAACACGCTGCCCGTATGCAGGAAGCGGATCTTCTTACCCTTTGTGATCGAGCCGTTCATGAGCCTTACGTAGACAATGACGCCGCGATAGAAGTCGTAGACCGAATCGAAGATGAGCGCCTGGAGCGGCGATTTGTGGTCTCCTTTCGGGGGAGGAATGCGCTTGACAATGGCCTCAAGCACTTCGCCGACATTCTCGCCGGTCTTCGCGCTCACCATGATCACCTCTTCGGGCCGTATGCTGAGGCTCGAACGCATTTCCTCGAGCACTTCGGCGGTGTGCGCGAGCGGCGAGTCGATTTTGTTGATGACCGGGACGATCTCGAGGTCTCCCTCGATCGCGAGGAAGGCGTTGGCGACGGTCTGCGCCTGGACGCCCTGGGTGGCGTCGACGACGAGCAAGGCGCCCTCGCATGCGGCGAGTGAGCGCGAGACTTCGTAGGTGAAATCAACATGACCGGGCGTGTCGATCAGGTTCAGTTGATACGCTTGTCCGTCCTGCGTGTAGTCGAGCGCGACGGCCTTGGCCTTGATGGTGATGCCGCGCTCCTGCTCGATGATGTTCCCGTCGAGGAACTGGTCGCGCTGTTCGCGCGCGGGCATCGCGCCCGTCAGCTCGAGGAGCCGGTCCGCAAGCGTCGACTTGCCGTGGTCGATGTGCGCGACGATGCAGAAATTTCTTATGTTTGAGATGCTCATAGGATGGACAAGCGCCTATCCTGGACTATTCAGGGACTACAGCGTAGTTCCCGCCAACCCCGAGAAGAACACCGAAACACGGAATCGCGGAAACACGGAATGCGATGCGCAGTCACGCGCGCCGCCGCGGATGCCACTCGAAGCGACAAAGACGACAATCTGTGCGAAGGATCGAATCTTCATTTCTTCCCACATTCTCTGGAGCTCATTGCCGCCCACGCTGCGGCGCCGATGATGCCGGCAGAGTTACCGAGCCGGGCGGGCACGATCTTGACCTTCTTTCTAAGCGGCGGCAGGATATTGCCGAGCGCGGACCGCCTGATCGGGTCGAGCACAACGGCCCCCGCCTGCCCGAGCCCGCCGCCGATGACGACGAGTTCGGGGTTGAACACATTGACCATGTTCCCGATCGCGATCCCGAGGTAGCGCGCGGCCGACTCGATCGCCGCCTTCGCGTGGGGGCATCCCCGATGCGCGAGCCGGCACACGGTCCGCGGGTCGACGACCATCTCGTCGGCGGCGTTCGTCGCGCAGCGCCGCTGACCCGCGCAAGGCGATTTCGGTTTTGCGTAGTGCGCCCGCACGAAATATTCCTTGACGATAGCGGGCGCGGACGCGTAGGCCTCGAGGCATCCCCTGTTCCCGCAGCCGCAGAGCCGCCCGCCGGGCTCGACCACGGTGTGGCCTAGCTCGCCCGCCGTGCCTTCGTAGCCCTCCAGCAGCTTATTGTCGAGGATCACGCCGCCGCCGATCCCGGTGCCGAGTGTGTACATCACGAACGAAGCGGCATTCCGGCCGGCGCCCGCGCATTTCTCGCCCCATGCCGCCGCGTTGGCGTCGTTGATGAGGAACGCGGGGATGCCGGTGGCCCGGCCGACGAGCGCAGCAAGTCTCACGTTGCGCCAGCCCGGCAGGTTCGGCGCAAAGTAGATCGTGCCTGTCCGCGAGTTGATCGGACCGGGACTGCCGATTCCCATCGCCCGGACGCGGCCGCGTTTCCCGACGCGCGCACACATCTGTCTCACAAGCGACACTATGCGGCCGATGACCGCGTCGCGACCTTCGTCCCCGCCGGTCGGCGTCGATGCAACCGCGATCTGCGCGCCCGACGCCGTGACGAGGCCGGCTTTTATGTCCGTCCCGCCGAGATCGATGCCGATGTACAAGGGCTTCTCCGCCATCGATTCTTCTCCCGCAGAAGTTCAATTCCGCTTGACAAGGGCACGAAGATAGCATAGAATGGCCGGGAAATCAAGGGAACAATGTCTGAATTCTGTACTGCGGATTTCGGATTGAATACCGGGAATCCGCAATTGCCTGCCGCGCTGTCGGACTGCTTGTTTCGAGACGCCCAAACGGAGCCTTGCCATGTCCAAACTCGGAGTGATCGGCATCGTCGGCGCGGGGAACATGGGGAGCGGCATCGCACAGAAGGCCGCGCAGTCGCGGATGAAGGTCGTACTCGTTGATCTGAACGAGCAACTCCTCCAGAAGGGGCTCGAGTCGATCAAGAAATCGCTGACCGAGGCTGTCGAAAAAAAGATACTCTCACAGGACGACGCGGGCAGGGCGCTTTCCTCGGTGGTCACGACGACGCACATCGAAGACCTGCGCGACGTTGACATGGTCATCGAGGCCGTCTACGAGGACATCGCGGTGAAACAGGACCTCTTTCGCAAGCTCGATTCCATCTGCCATCCGCGCACGATTCTTGCGACCAACACGTCGTCGTTCCGCGTGACCGACATCGCATCCGCCACGAAACGTCCCGACCGGTGCGTCGGCCTCCATTTCTTCTACCATCCCGCCAAGAACAGGCTCCTCGAGCTGGTACCGGGCGGGAAGACATCGGCGGAGACGATGTCGCTCGCGAAGGCCTTTTCCGGCGCCATCGGCAAGACGGACATCGCGGTGAAGGACGAGTACGGCTTTGCGGTAAACCGGTTCTTCGTCCCGTGGCTGAACGAGGCCGTGCGCGTGTTGGAGGAAGGGGTCGCCGACATTCCGACGATCGACGAGGCCGCGAAGAAGGGGTTCGGCATCGGGATGGGCCCGTTCCTGCTGATGAACGTTACGGGCGTGCCGATCGCATTCCATACGGCGAGCACTTTCGGCAAGTCGTTCGGCCCGTTCTATGCGCCCGCGAGGCTGCTCAGGGAGCAGGCGGACAAAAAAACGGCGTGGGACCTCGGTACGCAGGCGCCGGACCCGTCCAGGCTGGGCGCGGTTCAGGACAGGCTGTTCGGCGCGGTCTTTCTCGTCGCGGCGGCGCTCGTGGCGGAGGGTGTGGCGTCGAAGGAGGACATCGACCGCGGCGCGCGCGTCGGGCTGCGCTGGTCGCAGGGGCCGTTCGAGATGATGAATGCGATGGGCGTGCAGAAAGCGGTATCGCTCGCGCGCGAGACCGCGAAGAAACACAATGTGAAGATTTCCGAACTGCTGGCCGGCCAGGAACGGATGGGGATCCCGTGGCACCTGCGGTTCGTCGACATGGACATCAAGGACGGCATCGCGTTCATCACGGTGAACCGTCCCGACGCCTTGAATGCGTTGAACGAGGATGTGATCACCCAGCTTGGCGAGGCCTTCTCCGAGGCCGAGTCCAGCTCATCCGTTTCCGCGATAATCCTGCGCGGCGCTGGCAAGGCCTTCGTCGCCGGCGCGGACATCGCGTTCTTTGTGCGCGCAATCGAGGACAAGGACCTCGATCGTATCGTGCGGATGACGATGCGCGGGCACGATCTGCTGAGGCGGATCGACACCTGCAAGAAGCCGGTGCTCGCGGTGCTGAACGGCGTCGCGCTCGGCGGCGGGGCGGAGCTGCTCCTGGCCGCCGACACGGTCGTCGCGACGGACCGGGGCAGCATCGCATTCCCCGAGACGGGCATCGGGATATATCCGGGCCTGGGCGGCACTCAGCGGCTGCCGAGGATAGTCGGCAAGCCGCTGGCGAAGTTGCTCGTTCTCGCGGGCGAGGCGCTGAACGCGGACGCCGCGCACGCCGTCGGGCTCGTCGAGTATCTCTGCCCGATCGACGATGCCGACGCGACCGCCACGAAGTTGGCGAAGTCGCCGACGCTGGTGACCAAGGCGAACCGCAAGCCGGCCGCAATGCCGGAGCAGTTTAAGAGATCCGCGGACCTGTTCGCGGACGACAGAGTAGCCGCGCTGTTGTCGCCTGACGCGGCAAAGAGCGCTGACCCGCTCCTGGCGAAGATCGGCAAGCGCATCTCGTTCAGGGCGCCGATCGCGGTGAAACTCGCGAACCAGCTTATCGACGACGGCGCCAAGCTCTCGCTCGACGAGGCGCTGCGGCTCGAGCTGGACAACCTCACATATATTTTCTCGACGAAGGACGCGCACGAAGGGCTGAAATCGGTGCTCGAACGGCGGCGTCCGGTGTTCAAGGGCGGGTAGGCGGATGGAGAGCGCGCCCGGCAAGTACAGCTCGATGGTCATGCAGGGGCGCAAGGAGGAAGCTTGAGCGACAAGCGGTCGTTTTCAGTATCGTCGAGGTGCCGCATGCAGACGCGGCGGGCGCGTTTGTGCGATCACGTCTTCCGGCCTGTGAAAGGCAGTAGGGGCCGCTGCGGCTACGTCTGCAGGTTCTGCGGCCACCGGTATGTTGATGCGCCTATCGACAAAGGCCTGCTGAGGCTGCATCTGGCGATGACGCCCTCAGAGCGTGTGGCCGTTGCCGATGCGGCATTTGCCTTGTGGGGTGCTGCGAGGTGAGAGGCGAGCAGGTTCTTTTCAAT
>JAVHLO010000012.1 GCA_031082105.1 Planctomycetota bacterium | reverse complement strand
GCGAGGGTGAGGGTCGTCCAGATCACCCCGCGCGTACCCCGCGCACTCACCGCTCCCACGCCGGCCGCTTCTTCCGCGACCTCGAACGCATCTCAGGCGATCTCATTCTCCTGCGCGGGATGCTCGAAGACTTCCGCGAGAACCGCGACAGGCGACCCATCTTCCCCGAGGATGCGGACTCGCGGTCCAAAGAACGTTGGGCGGAATATTATCGGGAACAGGCGATGCGCGAAGACCCGTTGCTCGCCGTTGTCGAGATGGAAGGGTTGTCGACGAAGAGCCTCGAAAAAGGGATGCGGCTCCAGATCGAGTCCGGCGAGGCGCTCGAAAGGCATTTCGAAGATGAGATCAAGCGCCATAAGCTCGAGGCGAGCCGGGATGACGCGTTCGACCCGGAGGACCCGGTCCGTTTCCTCGAGCTTGCGGAGATCCCCGAGCCCGAGGAGGAGGACGACGACACCCGCTGTGACGCCCCGTGCTGCAAGGACGATTTCAGGAGCGGCTGGTCCGCGTCGGTGCCGGAGCTGGCCGCCTGGGAGGACGCGGAGTCCGAGCGCGATGTCGACACGGACCGGTTCGAGAACGGCCGCGAGTACAACTACCGCAAGGACCCGGTACACAAGATGCTGGACCCGTTCCTGCACGAACTGATGACTGTGACGCGGGAGCTGGATGATGAAGCCCGTGGCGGCAAGGGCGAGGGGCCGTCCGGCCGCTCTGGGGAAAGGGGCCGCCGAAAGAAGTGCCAGTCCGCCGGTTCCGACCAGTCCGCCCCGTCCGACGCGTCAGACCAGTCCACCCCGTCCGACAGGCCAGAGCAGCCCGAGAAATCGGCCCGGATGCGCACGCCCGTGGTAGACTACGTCCTACTGCTCGTGATGAAGGCGTGCGCGCGGCTGAGCTCATGCGGCGTGAATGCGGAGATGGTCGACGACGAAGCGCCGATCCACGGCTGCCACATGTTCGCGATGGACAACATGGAGAAGATCGCGAAGGCGCTCGACCAGTTCGGTCCCGATCGCCTGCGCCCCTTCAGCGCCCGCGCAACCAGGATCGCGTCCAGTATCCGCAGGCTGCTGAAAGGCTGATTTCAACTGCCCGAGGTGATGCGAGGCCGTGAGAGGGAAGGAAACGACGCCGGGGATGATCGCCACGAAGACACCAGAAAGTCTGCGCATCATCGATGCCACAGGAACGGCCACAGAGACACAGAGGCACGGAGAGACACGCGAAAGGCCGTCTACGCTTCGCGAACACTTCAGCTGTTGCGAAATCGTTGATGGAGTTCCTCCGGAATGTCCGAGCTGAAGCTCAAGGCCATGGACTGTCTTCGTCGCACGCCGTAGATCTTGCCTCAAGCAATGCCGTGCTTCTCGGCGAGTTGCGACCAGTCTTGGAGCAAGGGACGCCTGTGCTACATTCTACTTCGAGACGCGCGCAAGTAGCCGGGTGGCCACTACGTGCGCGCGCGGCACGTTCCATTTCAGGACCGCCGACCGCTGCGGTTCGAGTTCGAGCGGGCGCCAATCGACCAGGCCGTTCCGCACCTCGTGCCCCGCGCCGTCATAGAACGCGGGCGCACACTCCAGCCGGACCTTCTCGCCCGAATTGTTCTTGAACGTCACAGACAGCACCCCATCCGCGACGCCGACCCTGTCGATGACCAGCCTGCCGTCGCAGAGGAGTCCGCCCCTGGCCAGCTCGATCACCTGTACAGCCTTTGCGCTGACGACTGGCTCTTTGGCAGGCGTCCGCCTTGGCGCGCTCGTCCCGCCGCAGCCGGCCACCGCAGCCGACATCGCCAGCAGCGTACACGTAAGAAGTACAAGCCCGTGGTTGTGTTTCGCCTCGATCCTCATATCGCCAGTATAGCCGCCCGCCGGATGGAAGTCAACGTTTCATGGGCGACCGCTCGCAATCACATTCCAAAACCCGGCCATCCGCTCCCGCACGGTCGCGGTACGGGTCTTCCAGCCTTTCCTGAGTTCGTAGTAGCGACTTCAGTCGCTGGTCGGCCGAGCGACTAAAGTCGCTACTACGAACCGTTAGACTCGCGGAGTGCTCATGGGAATCATCCTCGAGTCTCGCCTGCCCGCCACGCAACACCGGCTTGACACGGCCGCCGCGCGGGTGATATGATACGCGGCCATGAAACGTATTGTCCATGCCTTTGTCTCGGCCGTCCAGCGCAATCCCCTCAAGACACTCGCCGTCTGCCTTGCAATCGGCGTCGTCGCCGCCCTGCTCATCGCGCGGCTGCGTCTCAGCTCGGATATCACAAACCTCTTCCCGCCCGACGCGCCGGAGGTGGGCCGATTCAGGCTCGTCGCGGAGACCTTCGACCTCGCAGACACGCTCCTGATCATCATCTCGACCAGCCCAGCGCCCTCCAGGCCGGAGGCCGCCACAGCGAACCGCGGCCCCGACCCGAGCATCGCGGAACTGAGACGGTTCGGGAACCTCCTCTGGGCAGAGCTCTTTCCGGGACCGACGAAGGACACCGACAGAGCAGGAAACAACCCGGGTCCCGGCACGGGGCATTTCCGCCCGCCAATGCATGTCGAACTTGCCGAACAATCCAGGAAGACCCTCGCTTCGCACGGGCTGCTGTTCCTCAAGGACGAAGATTTCGACGCGCTCATCCTCAGGCTTGACGCCGCGGGGATCGAAGACGCGGTGGAGAAGTCGGCCGCGCGGCTTGCGATCTCGCCGCCGATGCCCGGCGGCGGACTGCGCGCCAAAGACGTGCTGGGCATCGCGGAACTGCTCATCAACGCAACCGCGGCACTCGCCCCGCTCGCGGCCCACGGTGGACCGGGCGCGGAACTCGCCGCCCTGCCGGGCGATCCGCTGTCGGCGGTCCCGACCGCCACCGCCTCCCCTGCCGGTCCCGATGGTGCCGCCACATGCGAAGCGCCATTCACGGTCTCCAACGACGGCTCCTGCCTCCTGCTCCGGCTCGAAGGGACCGCCCACGCGCGCGATACGGAGTTCTCGAAGGCGCTCCTTGCGCGCGCGGCCGAGGCCGAGGCCGAGGCAAGGCGTGAATACGCGAGACTCGGTCACGACCCTGCCCCCATCGCCGTCCACACGATGGGCGGTTACGTCACGGCAGCGGAGAACGAACAGAGCATGAGGCATGACATCTCGCTCACTATCTCCACGGGCGTGCTCGCCGTTTCACTGATCCTGTTGCTCTTTCTGCGCTCGGTTCGCGCGGTATTCTTCATCCTCTCACCGCTCGCCTTTGCGACCCTGTGGACGTTCGGGCTCGCGGGCGGGGTGTTCTCGCCGCTCAACACGGTCACGCTCGCCTTCGCGGCGATACTCGCCGGGCTCGGCGTCGACCTGTCCATCCACCTGTACTTGCGTCACGCCTCGGAGACCGGCCGCGCGACAGGCAGCGCCGGCGGCGCAGAAACGATCGACGCGACCTCGCGCACGTACCTCGAAACCGGCTACGGCGTGCTGTTTGCCACATTGACGACAGTCGGCGCGTTTGCGACGCTTGCAGTCTCGTCCTTCCCGGGCGTTCGCCGGATGAGCCTTCTCGTTGCCTTCGGGATGCTACTCGCTCTTCTGGCAAACTACACGGTGCTCCCCGCGCTGGTAGCGCTGATCGGAAAATCCCCGCCCGGCGCCGCCCCGCCCACAGAATCACCGAAGCGAGGGCCGGTCACATGGCTTGTCCATGGTGTCTGCAACCGTGCGTTCGCGGTACTGGCATTTGCGGCATGTATTGTGGCGGCAGGCGTCTATGGCGCTACACAGCTCCAGTTCGAAAGCGACCCGCAGCGGCTCGTCCATTCTTCCGAGCAGACCTCGAGGGCGCGCACGCTGATGCAGTCTGCCTTCCCCGCATTCGCGGAGCCGGTGATGATTTTGCATTGGGGGCCGACGGAAGAGACGGTGCTGGCCGAATCGAGACGGTTCGCGTCGTGGCTCGACCGGTCGCCGCTTGCGGACCGGATCCGCGCGCGGTTTTCGATCGGCGAGCTCATCCCGGCCGCATCGGTCCAGTCTGCGCGGCTTGCGAAGCTCGCGTCCATCGATCCGGATGCGGTGGGACGCGCGCTCGTCGATTCGCTCGACAGGCACGGGTTCAACGCGGCGAGTTTCGATGACTACGTCGACTGGGTGAAAGATCTGGTGTCTGTCAAAGAGCCGCTGGCGCTCCGCGATCTTGGCCGGTCTCTTGTCGGCCGGTTCGTCAGGCGCGCGAATCGCGTCGATCCTGGCGAAGACACTATCCCGCGCGGCGAACATGCCGGCCTGCATGGCGGGCCTGGCGAACCCGGCATGGCCGTGTTGGGCCTCAGCCTCGTCTGGCCTGCGCAAGGGGCGGTCGGCATCGAACGCAGGCGTGATCTTCTCCATGACCTGAAGACGGAACTCGAGCGCGCGAGCTTGAGCGAGGTCGAAGGCTCGGCTGCCACACGTCCCGGCAGCCTACCGGAATCAGCGGCCTCGCCGGCCGGAACGCCGTCGGTCCCCGTCGGATTCGACGTCATGATGGACGCTCTGGAGAAGCTCGTCTACAGCGAGATGTGGCTGATAACCGCGCTGGCCGCGGCGTGCGTCTTCGCGCTCGTCCTGATTCAGTTCCGGTGCCTCTGGTTCACATTGGCCGCACTGATCCCGGTCTCGGCGGGTCTCCTTGCGGGCGCCGGGATCATCTGGTCGCTCGGGTGGAAGCTGGACTTCCTCAGCGTCGCCTTCTTTCCCATAGTCGTCGGGATCGGCGTCGATGACGGAATCCACCTCGTCCACAGGTTCCGCTGCGCGCTGAAGGAGGGCGGAGACGGTGTGGACCGCAGGCGGGCGATCGAGCAGGTGACGAACGACGCCGGGCTCGGCGTCATGCTGACCTCGCTTACCACGATCGGGGGATTCGGCTCGCTGGCGCTCGCGCAGAATCCCCTGCTCGTCTCGCTCGGCGTGGTCGTCTCCGTCGGCGTCGGGACGTGCCTCGTCGCGTCGCTCACAGTGCTGCCCGCGGTCTTGTTCGTTTGCAAGCGAAACCGCCGGTTGTTATAATATTCGGTACGGAACCGCTGAAGGCGCTGAAACGAAAAGGAAACAGGATGGCTTCAGTCCTTTCAGTGCTGAGCATGCTACGTCGCACACAGTCGTCCGTGGTGACAAGATCACTTGGATGCGGCTACGCAAGACTCTGGGGAATCGGGAAAATGTTGATGCGGCCTTCAGCGCGGCTCTCTGTGTCTCCGTGACTCTGTGGCCTGTCTCTCCACATTTCAGGAAGCTGACACCATGCTCGCGAAGGTGAGGAGTTCCGCGGTCAAGGGGATCGACGCGCACATGCTCGAGATCGAGATCGACGTATCACGCAGGGCGAACCCCGACGTGATCGTTGTGGGGCTGCCGGACACGTGCGTGAAGGAGAGCCGCGAGCGGGTGCGGACGGCGCTCCAGAACGCGGGGTACGACTTCCCGTGGAACAGCAAGGTCACGATCAACCTCGCGCCCGCCGACGTCAAGAAGGAAGGCCCGTTCTACGACCTGCCCATCGCGATGGGGATACTCACGGCCACGGAACAGGTGGTCGACTCCCTCTTCGAGGAGTACGCGGTGGTGGGCGAACTCGCCCTCGAGGGGAAGGTGCGCGCCGTCAAGGGCGCGCTGTCGATGGCGATGACCTGCAAGGCGCAGGGGCTCAAGGGCCTGGTCCTCCCGAAGGACAACGCCGCGGAGGCCGCGGTCGTGCAGGGGCTGGAGATCATCCCGGTCGCGACCCTAGAGGAGGCGGTCGGCTTCTTCAACGATCAGTCGACGATAAGACCGCACAAGCTCGATCTATCGGCCACGTTCAAGCGCGCGGCGTCGTACGACCTCGATTTCGCCGACGTGAAGGGCCAGGAACACGCGAAGCGCGCGCTGACCGTCGCGGCGGCGGGCGGGCACAACATCCTCATGATCGGCCCGCCGGGCTCGGGCAAGACGATGCTGGCACGGCGGCTGCCGACCATTTTGCCGGAGCTGACGCTCGATGAATCGCTGGAGACCACACGGATCCACAGCATCGCGGGGTTGCTTTCCGCCGGCGCCGCCCTGCTCGCCACGCGGCCGTTCAGGTCGCCGCACCACACGATCTCGAACGCGGGACTCGTCGGCGGCGGCGCGTTCCCGCGGCCCGGCGAGATCAGCCTGGCACACAACGGCGTGCTCTTCCTCGACGAGCTGCCCGAGTTCGACCGCAAGACGCTCGAAGTGCTCAGACAACCGCTCGAAGACGGGATGGTAACTATCGGCCGCGCGGCGGCGTCCATCACCTACCCGGCCGAGATCATGCTCGTCGCGTCGATGAACCCGTGCCCGTGCGGGTTCCACGGCCACCCGAGGAAACGGTGCACGTGCGCCGGCCCGCGCGTCATCGCGGGCTACCTCTCGCGCGTGTCCGGGCCGCTGCTCGACCGGATCGACATCCATATCGAGGTGCCCGCCGTAATGTACGCCGATATCTCCGCCCGCGCCGAGGGCGATTCGTCCGCGAAGATGCGCGAGGTGGTGGTCAGGACGCGCAAAACCCAGGCGGACCGGTTCCGCGGCGACAAGATACTCATAAACGCGCGGATGGGCAGCAGACAGCTCAAGAAACACTGCGTCCTCGAAGGCGAGGCCGAGGAGACGCTGAAATCCGCGATGGACTCGCTCGCCCTCTCCGGCCGCGCGTACACGAGGATACTCAAGCTCGCCCGTACAATTGCGGACATCGAGGGCGAGCAGGCGATCGACGCCGCGCATGTGTCCGAGGCGATCCAATACCGGAGCCTCGACCGCGGGATCAATGCGTGATGCCGACTTTCCGGTCAATCCTGACGCAGCCACAGAGACACAGAGGCACAGAGCGCGGCACTCGAACCCTTAAGGAGTGTTCATGTTTTCGCATGATTCGACCCGGACTTCCGCATCAACTCAGGAGGCAGCAGAGATTCGAGTCGCGTGACCACTTTCCGCATTTCTCCGTGCCTCCGTGTCTCTGTGGCGTTGGGAGTCTGAACCGTTGCGATTCGACAAGCACCTTGACGAGGGGTAGAGCATGAGAAAAAAGACGCCCCGGCGGATCGATCTCGAGGACGTGAAATCGAAGGTGGGCGACCTTCCATCGCTACCCGAGGCGGTGACCCACGTATTGCGCATCATGGACGACCCGTCGAGCAACGCCACTGACGTGACGAACATAGTCGTGCGCGACGCGGGCACCGCCGCAAAAGTGCTCAGGCTCGTCAACTCCGCCTACTTCGGGCTGGCCAGCAAGGTTTCCGACATCAAGCACGCCGTCACGCTGCTGGGGTTCAAGGAACTGCGGACGCTGCTTCTCGCCGCGGGCTCGTTCGGGCTGTTGTCCAAGCTCGGCGGCGAACAGAAGGGATTCCAGGAGATCTGGAAGCATTCCGCCACCGTTGCCATGCTCGCAAGACGCATCGTCGCCAGACGGCTCGAGCTGGATCAGGAAACGGCGTTCGCCACGGGGTTGTTCCACGATGCGGGCAAGCTTGCCCTCTTCGGATACATGCCGATCATGTACCGCAAGATCGTCGCGGAGGCGAAGAAGCAGTCAATCTCCTTCTTCGAGGCGGAGAAGCTGTGCATGGATACGAACCACGCGGAAATCGGCCAGTGGATGGCCGGGGCGTGGCGGCTTTCGCCGTCCGTGGTCGCCGCTATCGGGCTGCACCATGACGCCGTCAACGCGCCCAACGAACCGTACGCGCTGGTCTGCGAGTTCGCCAACTACATCTGCTGGTTGAAAGGGATCAACGGCCCCGGCAACTTCGGACAGCGCACGCTCGACCTTGCGCTGTGGAAGAACTTCGGGCTGGCGTCGGACGACCTCGACGCCCTGGCGGCCATCGCCGATATCGAGAGCGAGTTCGCGGAGATCATCGCACAAGGGGGCTAGCGGTTCATGACAGTTGAGACGCTGGAATCAGTGCCGCGACCGTGAGGGAGCGGTAGGCGGCAAATTGCCGGGAGTGTGGATTGCATTGACCACTGGATCAATCCATTCTTGAGGCGGGCGATGCAGCGAAGTGAGGAATAGTTTCGGCAACCGCTCAGACGGAACCGCATTTTGCCACACATCAGTCGAGGATTCCTCCAATGACCAGGCACGATGCCTGTCGCGGGCTGGCTTGCCCAATCCCATTGATTCTCTTTTTGGCCGCGGCGATCGTGGCGACCGTCGGCTCGCCCGTCTTTGCGCAGCAAGCGAGCAAAACGACCACCGTGAGGTGGGAGGATTCCACGCTCACCGCGCGGTGTGCGCGCTGCTGGACCGCAGTTGAGTACCGGTTCCCCAACTGCCCCTCGTGTTGTGCGCGCATCGAGTGGAAACCATACGAGCCTGAGAACACGCCGATCGGGACGTTCAACCTCATGCGCTGGGCCTGGTACCACAGCGATGTCAACTTGATGAAGACGGTTCTTCCCCAGGAGTACTCGTCCAACGCGCAACACGTCCGGAACATCTGCCAGAACCTGTTCGGCATGGGCGCCGCCAAGAACCCGGCGGCCCTTGCATGCCGTGTCCTCGACATCGAAGAGGTCGATCCCGAGACCGTCATCATCTGTCACAGCGTCGCGCGGGCCGACAGAGTCGGCATGACCAAGATGCTGCTCGAGGACGGACGATGGAAGGTGAATGTGCGTGACCTCGAGAGCGGGAACCTCGTTCCCGTGAACATCCCTCAGATTCGCGCGGTCATCGAACTCGGCGTCACCGGCCGCACGCTTGCATTCACCCTCACCGACACCGAGGGCAAGCCGCTCAAGGAAGAGGGCATCGGCTACGAAGACCCGGTGACGAAGGTGTGCGGAGAGATGACGACCGACCGGAAAGGCCAGGGCCGGATACATCTCGGCACGAACACGCCCGGCTTGTACTGCTTCTTCTTCTATGTCGGAGAATACAGACTCCCCGTCACCGTCGCGATCGAGGGGAAGCCCGCGATCCCGGACGGCATCATGAAGAGCGCGGGCGAGATCGCCGGCGAGCGCGGCGTCCCCGCCGAGGTCATCGCGGGCGCAAGACTGTACTTCGAACAGGCGGCGACACTCGATATCCCTGACAAGGCGGTCGCGGGCGGCACGATGGCAACGGAACCGAAGACCTCGCCGCTCTACCTGCGCGATATGGCCAGGACCTTCTACATGTCACAGATACTGGACCTGAACACGACGCCGACTCAGCTTGAAGGAGAGGATTTCAAGAAGCTACTCTTCGAGCAGGGCCGCGCGATCGTGGAACAGGAGGCGCTCGAACGGATGAAGACGCTGGCGCAATCGCTCGGGACGGAGGCGATCGGGAGCGGGGTGAGGTTGGCGGCGAAGCTCCTCGTGTACTCGCGGGACGCCGCGGCCTGCATCGGCAGCGGCGTGTTGACGGGCGGGACCGGTTCGATCGTGGGCTGCGCACCGCTTGCCGCCGACCTCGCGGGTGACGTGGTGATCCCGATCATCACCGGGATTCTCCAGCAAGCAGGCCATATCTCCGAGGAGACGAAATCCGTCGTCGACTCGTCCGGCAACCTCGTGATGGCGGCGATGACCTTCGACGCGGAGACGCTCACTGAGACCGATATCGCCGGCCTGATCGTCACGCTCCACGACGACGGGCTCAAGGTCGCCGACATCGTTGTGAAAAAGGCGGGCGAGGTCTATTCCATGGTCGTCGAGGTCGGCAAGCGCAAGCTGCAACTGCTCGTGACGCTGACCAAGGGCGTAGAGTAGCGTAAGGAGCAGAAGAAGCTGTCACCCGAGGAGAACAAGCCGGAGACACTACCCCCCACGGTTCCGGAGTCCGAACGAGGCGGTCGTACTCCTCAATCGGACCGGATTGTGCGTTGAATTCTCCTTCGAACCGGCGTCGCTCAAGACGGACAAGCTCGGTCTCTATGAAATCGCTGATGGGTGCGATGCGCGGACCGCGATCGAGTTCCTCTCCCTTCCGCTTCGCGTCCAGCAATTTCGCCACCTCTTCCCTCAGCCGCGGCGATTCCAGGATCGTGTCGGCGAGACTCTGGAATTCCGTCGGCACGACCCCGAGCCCACGTTCGATCCACTTGATCGCCAGGAGCGGGCGCAGCACGTAGAAGTATTTCTTCCTGAGGACGGTCGGCCCCATCAGAAACTCGCGGAAGTTGCCCTGGGCCATGTGCAGGTAGTGGTGGAGACACGCTACGGGTGAGTAGTATCGCGGCACGAGCTTCCGCATCTCCGCGGCCGCGGAATATTACTCCAGGTAAATAATGGGCGATCCGAGCCATTCCATCAATGGCGGATTGCATTTGCGCAGGAGCTTTAGCGCCTTGCGCAGGTCCCAGCCGTTCAGGTCAAGCTGTCCATCGATGGGCCGCTCGACCACGTCGCGCTTGTGTTCCAGATTGACTGACAGATACCACTCCACGGGGCGGATGTAGATGAACCGCACGTCGTAGTCGCTGTCCGCCGACGGGAACCCCCACGCCCTGCTCCCGGACTCGCAGGCGTAGAGGATCCGCATCCCCTCTTCCGCCTCGATCTTCTGCAGCCGCGACAGAATTGTCTCTCTCACGATGGTTCCATCCCAAGCAAAGGCACGGGCGAGACGCCTGTGCTACATTGCGGACGCGCTCGACTACTCCCGCATCTTCTGGATCGCCTCCGCCAGCCGCGCGCGGTGTTGCAGGAGCGGGCGCGGGTCGCGTGTGAAGTCGGTCATCGATTTTGATACGTCCGCGGGCACGGCGAGCAGCTTCTCCGCATCGCGGACCAGCGACGCAGGCGCCTTGGAGTCCGTGTTCGTCTTCGCCGCCTCCACAAGCGTTCTCAGGAGGAAGAAGTACTCGTAGTCCTCCACCCCGTCGCGCAGGCACTCCCAGCGGATGCACGGGATCGGGTCGTCGAGCGCAAACTCCGTCGCCGTGTTCGGATCGCGCCGGGGCGGGTAGAAGAACCGGCCGTCGCCGTTGCCCCAGAACGCGCGCGTGCCCGGCTTCGCACCTTCGATCCATGAATAGCTCATCGGGTCCTTCCACGGGTCCTGCAGCTCGTTCGGGAACGCCTGGCTGTTGTGCCACCAAGTCGTCGTCCAGATCAGGATCCCCTGCACGCCCGTCTGCCACGTCTGCCAGAGCCACACGCGCAGCTCCGTGCCCGGATGGTCGATGAACAGCCCGACGAACGGCTCGTGCGGCCCACAACAAACGTACCACCACACCTCGTCGCCCGCCGCGCGCCGCTCGGCGACTGTCTTCGCATCGATGTTAGGCGTGAGCGGACACCACAGGTCCACGTGGCCGGTCAACTCCTTCTCCGGCTGCTCCGTCAGCATCCGCACAATCCCCGCCCCCGCGCCCTTGAGCTGTTTCTGGCCGGAAACCACAAAGCCGTAGTCGACCGGTTCGGGCTCGTCGAACCAGTAGACGTATCCGCGTTCGAGCCACCCGCGCTCCTTCAGATGCGACTCCAACCGGCGAATGTAGTCCGCCCAGAGCGAATCGTATTCCGCGGTCCCCTGTTTGAACCCGCCGAACTCCGCCTCGTGGAAGTTCGGATGCCGCCCCCAGGGCATGCCGTGGACCGGCAGCACGAACGAGTTGAACCCGAAT
This sequence comes from Planctomycetota bacterium, assembly GCA_031082105.1. GTDB lineage: Bacteria > Planctomycetota > MHYJ01 > JACQXL01 > JAVHLO01 > JAVHLO01. The sequence continues at coordinate 10,472 of JAVHLO010000012.1, read as the reverse complement.
TCGTCCAGGTACCGCTTCCCCGCCTCGTCGAATCGCTCGAAATCGAGCTTCACCTTCCGCTCCGCGCCCTCGCCTTCGAAGTTCACCTTGTAGTCGTTGTACGCGTAGAAATTGTACGGGCAGATTCGGTGTTCTTTGAAGTTCCGCATGTAGCGGTCCCAGAGATCGCGCTTCTGTTCGTCGGTCTGCGGCTTGTGATATTTCTCAATCGTTCCCACGTCGATCCCGAACCCGCTCCGCACGTGCGTCTCGCGCGGGAGGTCGAAATCGTAGACGGTAATCTCCAACGGGACCTCGGCACTACCCAGGTCGGTCTCGAGCGAGATCTTCCCCGCGTACACACCGCCGGGCGTTCCCGCGGGGACGAAGACCGTGATCCACAACGGCTGGTTCCGGTCCGCCTTGAGCTCGAGCGGCGTGCGCAGGATCGGGAGCGGGTCGGGGAAATCGCCCGGCGCGCCGAGCGCGTCGGTCGAGTGAGCGATGTGAACGTAGGCGACCTCGCGGATGGAAACGTTCTTTGCGTCGAGCACGGGGCGATTTCGTTCTTCTTCGGCCGCTCCCTCACGGTCGCGGCTCGGTTTGTCGCGGATCGGTTCCGGCTCGGCGGGAGCCCCCTCTCCCTCTGGAAGAGGGTCGGGGTGAGGGTCGGCTTCGCTTTTGGTATTCCCGAGGGCCGCGCACGGCGGTCGGCAGCTGGAGCTGCCTCCTACAAGGTCGCGGCCCGGTTCGCCCCCGCCTGCCGACAACTCGAGGTTGCCGGCGCGTACGGAGCGGAGGACGGCGTCCTTGCGCGGCCTCAGCACGACCTGGACGGCCTCGTACTCGCCCCGCGCGGCGCTCAGCTCAACGGCGGCGGAAGACTTCTCGGGCAGGGCGCGGTTCCTGCCCACCTTCCAGCCGGATTCGCACCACCAGAGGCCGAGATCGGCCGGCGCGCCGGCGACGCTACAACCGTAGTCGGCCGCGTCGAGAAAGCACACCTCGACCTCCGCCTTCGCCTCGAAGAGCGAGAACGTCTCCGCGCATACGGTCAGTATGAGCGCGTTCGTCTCGCCCGCCGCGTAGCCGAGCGGAAACTCGAACGTGCTCTTGATCCCGGGCGGGAGGAGCCCCTTCTGCGTGTGAGGCTCGCTCTTCCGCGTCTTGCTCTCCACGCGCATGGTCGCGGTGACGCGCAAGGGGGCGGCCGCCGTGGAAGACACTTCCGCGGAGAGCTTCGGCCCCGCCGCGCCACAGTCCGTCAGCCGGAGGTTATCCACGACGACGGACGAGGTCTCGCCGGTGATCTGCCAGTAGAGCGTGCGTCCAATGAAGTTCGGCGGGGAACCGGTCAGCCCGGCGTTGTACTCGTACTGGTTCACCTGGAACGACGCCCCCTTCTCCGCCCGCAGCCGTACGAAGACCTTCTCCGCCGGGAAGAGCGAGGCCGGCAGCGTGAAGGTCTGCGAGGCCGGTTCCGGGACGGCACCGAGTTCCTCCCACCTCGCGCCGTCCGCGCTCGCCTCGACCACGAGCCGGCCGGACTGGTGGTAGTTCATGTTGACCGTAACGCTCGCTTCCTGCTGGAGGTGTTTCGCGATCTGGTGGAGATAGACGACCTCGGCGCCGTCATAGAGGCACCACCTGTTGGAGTTGAACAGCGCGCGGTTCGCATGAAGCGGCCGGCTGAAATTGGATGCGAAGCCTTCGAGTCGCGCGGCGAACGCGTACCGCCCGTCGCGGATCTCCTCGTTCTCGCCAAGCTCGATGCCGCCGGAGTTGAGATGGGCGACCAACACCTGGGCGAGCTCGATCCGGTCGTAGAGCACCTTGCCGCGCCATTGCCATTGGCCGAACCTGAGGAACGTGTCGGCCGTATCCGCCGGCGTGAAGAATGCGAACGAGCGCGCCTCCCAGTCTTTCGTGGGCGTGAAGTCGCGGTTGACCGAGCTTGTGCCGGTGATCGCGCAACCGCCGGCGCCTTCGCCGCGCAGCGCGAACCTGACCGCGTAGAGCCGGTGCGGGTCGAGTTTTATTTTCTCGTTCCGCCAGTAGTTCGAGTCCTCGCCGGATCCTTCGACGCCGAGCGCCTGGGCGCCCTTCCCGGCGCCTTTTGCCCGGAAGGTATTGCCCCCGCTAGGCACCCAACCCTCGCGGATCGTCTCGGATCGCACATGACCGCAAAGGGCGCCGAGGGCGGTGAATAGGAGGCATGCGACGCCGAGCCAACGCCACGCAATCGCGTTCGGTTGGGGTCGGCGATTGCCCTTGCTGTTGAAGTGGACACAATGCACGGTCTGCTCTCCTTAATGTCGTTTTTCATGCCTGCTTAAGACTGCCTGTCGCGCTCGAAGGCGGGCGCGATTCCATAATTCGGATGACTCCACGGACTTCGCGGATTACACGGACCTTCGATCAGATCGGGCAGGCGACGAATCGGCACATCGAATCTGTGAAATCCGTACTACAATCCGGCACAACTTTGTTTTTTTGACAAGGTGTTTTCACCGCAAAGAACGCAAAGCGCGCAAAGCGCGAGAGTCAATTGCAGGGCCAAGTTCCTTTCGCTTTGCGTGCTTTGCGGTTGATTTGGCTGCGGCTTTGTTGCGCTGCGCAATCTGTGGATCCGCTCCAGTTCCGCATGCACAGCATGTCGTCTCCCGGCTGCCGTTACAGCGCTGCGAGAAAATCATTGACCGGCCCGGGGTGCGTCATGTTGACGAGATGCCCCGCGCCCTCCACAAGCAGGTCGGGCGGGTGGTTGCCGTCGGGCGGAAAGACGCGATCGTCGCTTCCATGAATACGTTTGATGGAGACGCCGCGCAGAGGTTTCGGTTCCCATCTCATGATCGCGTTCGGCGCCCAGTTGAGGAGCGCAGGGTCCGCGTCGTCCATCATGTCCGCGAAGACTTTCTGCTCCCGCTCGGTGGAACCGCCAAGATGGCTCACGACGAACCTGCGCAAGACGGGAATCGTGGCCAGTTGAGAGGTCAATCCCAGCGCGGCGACCGGCGCGAGCATCTGGAGCGACTGTGCGAGCGCCTGTCTGCCAACGCCGCTCGCGATCAGCACGAGCGTCCGCGGCCTCAACAGGCGCGCGACCTCGTACGCGATCATGCCGCCGAACGAGACGCCGCCGAGAACGTCGCACACCTTGTCCGCGATGGCGCGCGCAAACCGGCCGGCGTACGCCTGGAGAGACTCATTCCGTTCCGTGGCAAGCCAGGTCGGGACGAAGAGCCCCGGAAAACGCTGGCGCTGCGGCTCGAAGAGCCTGTGGTCTGCGCCCAGGCCGGGGATGAGGACCAGGTGGTTGTGCTTCGCTTTCATCGTTGTATTCGTACGCCGGCGAACTCCAACACGGCGAGCCGGGTTCACCACAGCGCAACAGAGCCGCAACCAAAGAACTGAAAAACGAAAGAACGGAAGAACAAAAGGGCGAAAAACCTTGCCAAGAAACAGAGTTTCGTCGGATTGTAGTACGGAGACACAGAGAACACAGAGCGGACATGACGCTACGTCGTTTTGCGGACAGCGGCCTTGATCACGCGGAGCACGGGTCTGCCGTACAGTTCGCCGTCGGCGATCGCCGTGATGTCCATCGGGATCCTCTTCTGTGAGGCGAGGAAGAGCCTGGCCAGGGAACAATCACACGGCACGCGCAGGAACGTGCCGGACCCGTGCGGGTCCGCCGGGTCTTCGCCGTTGAACAGGTAGCCGCCGCGCTCGTGCGTGAGCGGCGTGAAGGGCGCGACATCGACGTCTGCGCGCACCGGCTTGCCGACAACCCTGGTGCCGCCGCGGATCACATCGGTGAGACTCGACTTTTCGGGCGCGGGCCCGCGCAGGGTCAGCTCCACTTCATGCCTGCATTGGCGCCACAACTTCTCGAAGGCCGCCTTGTCCAGCCCGGCGCGGACGGCTACACGGCGCAGGTACGTTTTCTCCTCGGCCGAGATCCTGCCGTCGGCGAGCGCGACGAACAACATGAACTGCAGCAGTTGACGGAGCTCTTCTTTGGAGGAAAAGAGCGCGTCGTCGAATTCTTCCTGCTTCACATTCCGCGCGATCCCGGACGCCTGCTCGGTGGTGAACCCCAGGATTTTGCCCACGCGCGCGAGCATCTTCGACTCCTGCGGCGCGAACTCCCGGTCGGCGCGCGCAAGCACGACGAGGTTCTTGAAGAGCGCAGTCAGCTTCTTTCTGTCGGCGGTGGAGAGCATGCGGGTGTCCGATCCAAATCGGGACGGAAAAAACACGGGCCTTGGACAGGGCGGGTCCACGGGAACCGGGAAGGAACCAGAGGGAACCAAAAGGAACTTAGGGGAACTATGCAGAACAGGGGCATTATCGCCGGATTGCGGCTGCTTGTCAAGGTTCGGAGGCCGCCTCACCCGGACTTGACAAGACGCCCATGGCACGCTAGAATCATAGTAGACAAGAGTGGCTTGTTGTTTGCAGGCGTCAATAGGAGGATGCTCATGGTTGAACCCTGATGGCGCGGCCGCTTGTTGAGGGCGTCGCAGGCCGGCGAGCGACCATGTGACGACACCCCGTATCGGAGGAGCAGAAGGCCGAAGACATCTGGCGTGAGCGCGCGATTATTTTTCCGTCCTAGATCATCCAAATCATCAATTTCCGCGACACACGCCGCCCTTTCGGACCCTGCAATCCCGTTCGGGCCATTGTCACCGAGGCCGCCCCAGGCCTACCGAAGCCCGCACCCGCACGCCCAGCCGTCCACGGCATGACACGAGCGCTTCTCCCGGCTCGCACCGGGGGCATCGTCCCCTTCCGCGCCGAAGGTGGAGCATGCGTGCCTTCCCGAGGTGCATCCGTCGCCGCGATGCGGTGCGGTGACAGCCCGCTCTGTCTGGCCGGCTCGGTTGCGCTCATTCGCGACTTCGGAAAGGAGGTGATACGTATGGCTGGAAAAGCGAGAACCGGCGTGACCCTTTTGGAGACGCTCGTGGTTGTTGGCATCATCGTGACGGCCGCAGCTATCCTGACACCGATGGCCGCAAATTGCCGGGCAAGCTCCAAGAAGAGGGACTGCACCAGCAATCTGAAGCAGATCGGCCTTTATCTCAACCTCTACTGCAGCAAGTTCGGCAGAGAAACGGCCTACCCGCCGACGAACACGTCGCCGAACTTCCTCGACTACCTGCGGCAGATCCCGACCTCGACCACGGCCATCGCCGCGAACTCCCACGGCATCTTCGTCTGCAAAGTCGCGGGCACAATGCCAGGTCCGAACGCGCTCGACTATCGCTATCCTAACGTGTGGCGCACCATTGATGAGACATGCGATCCCTCGTGGCCGATCGCCTGCGACCACCCGAACAATCACGGAGAGGACGACATGAACGTGCTCCTGTTCGACGGCAGCGTCCAGTCAACGGCGTTGTCGAGCCGGCTCTGGGATCGCTGCGCCTCGTCAGGCCCGAACGCGTGGATGCAGGGCCCGCCGAATCCGCACATGGAATGTCCCACACACAGTGTGGCTGTGGAGAGAGTGTTTCTCTGGGTATTTCTCATTGCCGCGGCGGCCGTTGCGGGTTTCATCGTTCTGAAAGGCCTTGCCGGCAGGAGCCGGCGGGAAGGCGATCCCCCCGCATGTGGAGAGTAGGGGATGGGAAATGTCGCCGGGCAGGCTTGCCCGGCAGGTGGAATGTCGTTTGTAACCTCTACAGCACGAAAGGGGGTGAATACATATGTGCGCGAAGAACAAGAGAAGCGGCTTTACGCTCATCGAGCTGTTGGTTGTGGTTGCGATCATCGGGGTGCTCGCCGCGATGCTGTTGCCGGCGCTCGCCAAGGCCAGACAGGCGGCCAAGAAGCGAGACTGCACGAGCAACCTCAAGCAGATCGGCCTCTATCTTCATCTCTACTGCAGCAAGTTCGGAAGTGAGTCGGCCTACCCGCCGACGAACACTTCGCCGAGCTTCCTCGACTACCTGCGGCAGATCCCGACCTCGACCACGGCCATCGCCGCGAACTGCCACGGCATCTTCGTCTGCAAGCTCACGGGGCACCTTCCGGGCTCGACGGTGTTGGACTACCGCTACCCCGCCTCGACGCGTGTCATCAACGACACGTGCCCGCCGAACGCGCCTATCGCCTGTGACCGGGCGACGAACCATGACGTGAACGGAGAGGACGACATCAACGTCCTCCTGTTCGACGGCAGCGTCCAGGCGATCCCTTGCGGACACTCGCTCTGGAACAGTTGCGTGGGCGGTCAATCCGCGTCCGTAATGCAGGGCCCGTAGCCGCAGGCCCGAACCGGTTCGAAGGGGCGACCTCTCGGGGTCGCCCCTCGAACCGCCCTTCTGCTGATGGGCTCCTGTGTCGGTACGGGGGAGACGAAAGCTGGTTTGCATCGCACAAGTTCTTCTTGCCTTGCGCTCTCTGCGTGCTTTGCGGTTGACTCGGTTGTGGCTTTGCCGCCGCAAAACCCGTGTTAACGACAACAGGGACTCACACGAGACTCGTATGAGACAAGTGACATCGGCGTCGGCCGTCGGTCTCGTCTCATGGGTCTCGTGTGGTCCCTGTTGAGTTCTCCCTGGTCTATGGACTACGATGCTGAGCTAGATGATCACCCTGCTATGAGCCTTTGGCGTCTTGCGTGACGCGTCCTTTCTCTTCTGGATTTCATTGAAGAGGCGCGGGAGCCTCTGCTTGATCTGTTCGCGGTACTGAGGCGGCACGCGCTGGAGCATCCGCTGCACGCGCTGCGCCCTCTGGGTGGCCATCGCAGGCTGCTTTGCGCGCGGAGCCGCGTTCTTCTTGACGGTGCCGGTGGCCTTCGCGCGTGCGGGTGCCTTCTTCTGGAGCTTCGGTGCGCGGGCCGGGGTCCCCTTGCGCTGCGGTTTCTGTGCGCGGACCTGCGGCTGCCTGCGAGGTGACTTCTGCGCCTGCATTCTGCCCTGCTGAGGCCGCGCTTGGGCCATCCTGCGCGCCATCTGTGCGCGCCGGCCGGGCTGTTGCTGGCCGCGCTGGGACATCATCCTGCGCGCCATTTGTCCGCGTTGGCCAAGCCGTTGCTGACCGCGCTGGGCCATCATCCTGCGCGCCATTTGTGCGCGCGCGCCGGGCTGTTGCTGGCCGCGCTGAGCCATCATCCTGCGCGCTGCCTGACCACGCTGGCCAAGCCGCTGCTGGCCGCGCTGGGACATCATCCTGCGCGCTGCCTGCGCGCGCGCGTTGGGCTGCTGGACCCGCCGGTTCTGTCCCGCGCGTCCCTGCAGCTTGCCGCGGTCCTTGCCGGACTTCCTGCCCTGCGCCAGTTTCTGCTTGGCGGTTCGCCCGCCTTTCTTCCTATCGACGCGCAGCTTGTCCTGCTTCTTTCCCTTGTCTCCCTGGAGTTTGCCGCCCTTCTTGGAGCCCTTCTTCACGCGAGGGTCTCCTTTGCCCTTGTCGCCGAAGGCGACCGGCGCGATACCGACGGCAAATCCTGCTTCCCCGCCGCATCCGCCGCCCGCGCACATGCCCGGACATGAAGACGCGCGCCCGCCAGGACACTGGCCTTTGAACTCAGGCGGGCACTGGCAATCGCATCCGCCGGCGCAGTCGCCGCCGCACTCGCACACGCAATTCTCTCGGTCACACTTCCTGCCGTCCTCCGCCCACAGACTGCCCGCCGCCAGTCCAAAGACCAGCAAGATAATCGGGAACACAAACAACTTCCTGCCCATCACACAAGACTCCTAAAAACGACAACAACATTCGCTCACTTGTGGAGACAAAAATGACATGAACGGATCCACCAGCACCTACTACAACTGCGTTCCTCAAAAGGTTTCCTGATTCACAAGAGCGCCATCACAGCGCTTGGAGCATTTCGGCGTTTTGGAGCGTCAAAGCCGCAGCTTCGACCTTCGATGATACGGTGGAGAATCCAAGAAGCCGGAATCCAGAATCACACAGTAGGATCACTGAATCCGCCGCAACCGAGGCAACGCGGCGGCATTCTTCATACTCGGATTCCGGATCCCGCGCATTCTGAACTGCGGTCAAAACCCGCCACGAGATACTATGGGTTTCGCTGCTTGTACGAAACTATCAGTTAAACGCGCAGGTAGCCGGACAAATTGCATACAAGGACAGAAGAAGATGTCGCGCCCTTTCAGGGCTTGACCGATTCACGGTACTTGACACCCTTCGCCCTGGGCTGGTATGTACTGCCCCTGTGGGGCAAAACTGTCATGCGGATAGTCTTCGCCTGCGCCGCCGCGCGAGGAGCACTGCTGTCGGCACGAACAACACGAGGCAGCCCACCACGAGTATCAGGCACAGCGCGGCAAGGTGGCTGTCATACGAGTAGTGGATCAGGTTTGCGATCCGTTTCGGAAGCGTCATCAGCCCGGGCGGGTCCACCAGCATCGTGGTGTCGAGGTCGCCCAGGCACAGCACGAACACGATGAACCAGAGGACGAGCAGCGACCTCGCCGCCAGCGGGATTTCGATTCGCAAGACCCGCCGCCATGCGGCGACGCCGTGCGCGGCGGCCGCCTCGCCGAACCGCCGACCCTGGACGGCAAGCTGGTAGTGGCACCACGCAAGCCCCACGAACCCGAACCGGCACACGTAGGCGAGCACCACGATCGCGGAACTCGAAAATATGCGCTGCCTGAGACCGGGATGGTTGTACATGCCGGAAAGCCCCAATCCGACGATCATCCCTGGCACAGCGAGCGGCACGAGAAACCCGAGCCACACGACCGGCTTGATCATGCGCCACGCGCGGTTTTGAGCGCCGGCAACGGACGAGCGGAGCGCGAGGGCGGTCAGCAATCCGACTACAACGACCGCCGCCGCTCCGATTGCAGCCAGGAAGAAGGTCGGCACGATCGAGTCGCGGTCGCCTTTGAGCACCTGCTTCAATCTTGCGATCACCTGGACGAGCGAGTCGCCGGCCCAGGTGTCGAACACAAGCGCCCCGAGCGGGACGACGACCGAGGCGACCAACGCCGCGACGAGAACGACGGCACAGGCACACCCGCCGGACCCGCGCAGGTAGGCCGGCTGCTGGTGTTCTGGATCGAACGCCATCCCGCGGAGTCTCGACACCGCCCAGAGGCCCGCGGCCAATGCGGGCGCGATCGCGAGCAGCAGCAGCCCGGTTGCCGCCAGGGCGGCCTTGTTGTCACAGAAGGCGGCGAACTGGGTGAAGATCTCGAACGCGCCGGTCTTTGGCCACAGGATGCTGCCGACGGCGAGGTCGCCCAGTACGAGCACGAAGACCACTGCCAGCCCGGCGAGCAGCGCGGGAACCGTCTGGGGCAGCGCAACCGAGAGTAGCGCCGCGGCGGGACCGCGATGGAGCCGCGCGGCGTCTTCGAGGTTGCGGGGCAGGCCCGCGAGCCTTGCCGCACACGGCAGCGCAACGCAGGGCCAGAAGCAGAGCGTCATGATGAACGCGCAGCCCCAGAAGCTGTAGACGTGTTTGGCCGTGGGCCAGCCGAGCCCGAGCCACAAGACGAGCCGGCCAAGGAGTCCATTACCGGCGAACGCGCCGATCCACGCGATCGCGTGGACGTGGGCGGGGATGAGGAACGGGAGGAGGCACAGGACGAAGAGCCATCGCGCGGCGTTGAGCCGGGTGCGTGCGAGCGCGAACGCCGCGGGCACGCCGAGCAGAACGCAGCCGGCGCACGTCACGAGCGCCAGCGCTACGCTGTTCAGCGCGGCCCGTGCGAGTGCGCCGGTCCTCGAAGTCGGCGGGCTCCCCGTCGAGGCCGGGGCACTGTCCGCCCGACCGGAGTCTCCACGCGGCGCGTAGAACATGAAACCGGATCGGCGGGCTACCTGGGCCATGATCTTGCATCCGCTGGCATCCCCAAGCAGCGTGTCGAAGACAAAGACCCAAGGCGGGAGGACAACGACGAGTATGCCCAGCGCGACGGCAAGCACGCGCAGAAGAGAGTGGATTGTCGACCCGGGCTGGTTCTTCATGCTCGCTTTTCTCTGGAGGGAAGCCCATGCTGGCCGGGCTTCTCCCGCGCCGAGTGCCTCGAAACCTCGGCAATCGGAAAGTCCACCTCAGCCAGTCGTTTGCAGTCCTTGGGTATCATCTTGTCCTTTCGCGGCATTCCGAATCGTGGGGATCTATGCGCCCACGAACACTTTGGAGACAACCTCAGCAAACCCCTTCATCATTGTGCCGGGGCCCTTCAAAATGGTCTGGTCAAGAGCGTCCAAAGTTCTGCGATAGCGCTTCAGCCATGCGTCTCCAGCGTGCGCTAGAAGCGGTTTCAAATAGGATAATGTGCTCAGCCAGCACCTTGTTGCCAAGAAGAGGACATTGTGTGTGGCTCCCGCCTGGGATTTGGTGAATCTGGGAAAAGGGTAAAACCGGCTCTCCTTTACACCGTCCGAAATATCGCGGGCAAGAGAAAGCTTCGATTTGTGTGCCTCGGCGTCGCACAACATCTTGAAAGTTCGCACGGCTTCTTTGGCGTCATCGCTCAGGTTCGCATTCTCGT
>JAVHLO010000129.1 GCA_031082105.1 Planctomycetota bacterium | reverse complement strand
TCCTTTGCAGCGTGTCCGCCCTTCGCTGAAGGAGATGCCCCCGACCGCGGTCGGGGGCATGACAGCGAATCGAATTCCATGAATAGATCGGGCCAAGATTCTCTGTCACATGCGATTTCGAGGACAACCCCCTGAGTCACGGCTTCCACCGTACTGTAGCCGGAACCAGCAACTGCGAATACGCATCCCGGCGGGCGTGCAGACCTGGACGTCAGGAGAAAGACGGACTACCGTCTTCCAAGCGCCGAAAGGTCGAGGCACTACTCGAATGCGAATCATGGCTTACACTTCTGGCAGGGACGATAGCCCTTGGCCGCTGCTTCCCCTGTCGATTGAAGGTCTTCGCGGTTCCATTGTTCGATCAGGCCCGCATCAAAGCAGGAAGCCTCGTGGAATATTCTGCTTCCCCTGTTTCCCACGAACGGCGCAGCCTTGGGTGCGGTGGTCTTGTCCCCCGGAGAAGCACAGCTTGCCAGCAAGCATACACACAGCACTATCACCGAAAGAATGGCAATAGTCCCTGACCAACCCGTGAGGCTCTCAGAAGTCATCGCATCACCTCTTTCTTCGCAACCTGACATTTGCACGTACCTCTTGGCCACAAGAGCCCAAGAGCGTGCAACAGAACACGCCAACATGCGCGAAACGTGAACCCATGGAGCGCCAGTCAGGCTGAGCGCGTCTACTGGATTCCCGCTTCCGCGGGAATGACAATGGCCATTCTGTTGTCACTCCACCGCGGCAACCGTGGCACTTGGGCTACACCCGAACGGGCACAGGCGGGACGCCTGTGCTACATTCCGCCCTCTTATACGAGCTCCCTGGCGAACAGTGCCGCGCCGAGCGCGCCGGCTATCTGCGTATCGACCTTCGGCGCGAGCGCCTTGAAGCCGAGTTCCTTCTCCAGACGCGAAACCACTCCGATGTTCTTCGCGATGCCGCCCGTGATGGCGAACTGCTTCTCGACGCCCAGTCTTTCGAGCAGCATGAACACACGGTGCGCCATCGCGGAACAGTACGCCGCCAGCACCATGTTCTTCGGCCGGCCCTGGCGGAGCAGACCCGACGCCTCACTTTTCGCGAAGATGACACACGTGCTGCTCACCGGCGGCGGCTCTTCATCGACATCCAGCGACATCCTGCCGATGTCCTCGATCGAGACCTGCAGTAGGTCCGCGAAGACCTCCATCCCGCGCCCGGTGCCCGCCGCGCACTTGTCGTTCATCAGGAACGACACGACCTTGCCCTTCCTATCGCACCTGATGGCCTTGCAGTCCTGGCCGCCCATGTCGAGCACCGTGCGGACGGTCGGGCCGTACATCGCGTTCGCCCCGCGCGCGTGGCACGCGATCTCCGTGATGGCGCGGTCCGCGAACGGCACATTCACGCGGCCGTAGCCCGTGCCGACCGTACAGCGGATGTCCTTGAGCTTCACACCCGTGCCTTTAAGCGCCCGGTCCATCGACCTCCTCGCGCTGTCGGGGCTGTCCGAGCCGGTGCGTATGCTGCTGAACGCGAAGAGCTCGCCGTCGACAAGGATCACGGTCTGAGTGCTGACCGACCCGACATCGGTGCCGGCGGAGACGATCCTGCCCTCTCGCCAGTCGATCGCCGCCGACTTCCAGTTGCGTTCCTTCCACCTCCAGAATTCCTTGGTCATCATGAATCTCTTGAAGGAGCAGAGGTTGGTTGCCACAGAGGCACGGAGACACAGAGAAACTCCCGCAGATGCGCCGGATTGCGGCGATGCCCCCCACAACCTTCTCCGTGCCTCTGTGTCTCTGTGGCTGATTCCGTCAAATCGAACGCTGGAGAGCAGCGGCGACAATCGCCGCGCCGAGCGCGCAGGCGAACTCCGGATGGGGCGGCACGTTGACGTTCACTCCGAGGCTGCGCCTGAGCGAGTCGACGAACCCGACGTTGCGGGCGACTCCGCCGACGAGCGCGACATCCTTTGCGACGCCGAGCCGACGTATCATCGACGCGACGCGGCCTGCGATGGCGTCGAGGATGGCGCGCGCGATATCCCGCTTCGGCGTCCTTGCATGCACGAGCGACACGACCTCGGACTCGGCGAAGACCGCGCACTGGGCGTTCATCGTGATCGATTTCTTCGACTTCATCGAGAGCGGGCCGAGCCCGTCGATCTTCACTTCGAGCGCGCGGGCCATCGCCTCGGCGAACGAGCCGGCCCCGGCGGCGCATCGATCGCTGATGACGAAATCGAGCACCTTGCCGGTCGCATCGGTCTTGACACCGCGGCCCTCCTCGGCGCCGACGTCAATAACAGTCCGCGCGGACGGAAGGAGGAAAATGACTCCCTTCGCGGCGGCAATGACCTCCGTCACCTCGTGCGCCTCGACGGGCGAATCATTGCGCCCCGCGCCGGTCACGACGGCCTTCGCGATATCCGACGGTTTCCTGCCTGTCGCGGCCAGCGCGCGCTCGATCGCGGAGCGCGCCGCACCCTTGTGATCCACGCCCGAAAGGGCTATGGCCCTGGCAACCACCTCGCCGTCGGAAAGAACGACCACCTTGGTCGTCTTAGAACCCATGTCAAGCCCAGCGGTCAGCGTACGCAAACGGTCGCGACGGCTCTCCTCCCTGCCTTTCGAGCGCCCGCGCAGAATCCGCAGGTCTTTTCTCGTGAACACCGCGTAGCTCCCGAAATGGGCTCCTGTCCTGTGCGGTCGTGCCGCTTCTGCTCCCCCCTCCCCGGATTCGGACTGGCCGAGCAGGGATGCAGGGGATACGGTTACTTTTAGCACATGACTCCGCACCGTGTCAAGCATTCCACGGGCGCGGCGCGCAGGCACGTCAACGGGTGGCATGCGAATGCGGACTTCGACGCCGCCCATGGCGGCGGTGGTTGCTGCCCGCGGCCGCGGCTGTCGCGGTGCGTTGTGGGTGGTTGACGGAAATCCCGAGCCGCAGCACGGCCGGAGGAAATGTTCATCAATCCGGGGCACAAGGCCTTGGCGATTGCCTCGCTGCGGCTCGTGATGACACAGAGATGAGGATCTTCCGTGAGACTCGAGTATGGATCGATCTGGTGGCTTCTGCCAATCCGCGTCCGCTACCGGGCGTCTTTCTTTTCCTCCTCCGCCGGCTTGCCGTTCTTCTTCACGCCCTCGGCCTTCTCCGCCTCCGCCTTGACGCCCGCGAGGCGCGCCTCTTTCTCCTTCCTGAGGGCATAGTAATGTGCGCGGCCGTAGCTCATCCCCTTCGCCATGAGGTTGCGCTCAACGATCTCGTGGAGAAGCACGTGCGGCAATTCCTCGGGGATGAGGTCGTCGTCCAGCCAGACCTCGTTCGCCGGCACGTAGGTGTACACGTACTCGTGTCCACCCTGGACGAACTCGAGGTCGAGCACCTCGCGCACGGCCTTGCCGTTTATCAGCCACACCTGCACCCCGCCGGCCTCTTCCATCTGCTCGAGCCGCCTGACGTAGAGCCGCTTCGGAAGCTCGTCGTGGTTCGGCTTCTTGTCCAGAAAACGTTCGTCGCGCTTCTTCCCCCGCTCTTTCCGCGCAACGCGGTCGGCCAGGTTCAGCGCGTCATTGTACTTCCAGCCCTGCTGCATCAGCGCGCGCTCGATGAAGGCGTGGTTCGCGATGTATTTTGTCTCATCCGGCGTCTCCTCGCGGTCGATCCAGATCTCGTCCGCGGGAACGAGTTTCGGAAAGCTGAAACAGTGGGCGCTTTGGGTGAAGTCCACCTCGAGGTGCGTCCGGACATGGTTGCCGTCCACGATGTATACCTTTACCCCGTCGCGTGTCTGCAGCAGGTCAAGGCGGGGAGGAGCATGCGGCTTTCCCTCAGCGCCGTTGGCTCCTTCGGGTGATGTCATGGTTCCATCTCCGCGAGGTGACTTCGGATACAAACCGAAGTACGTCGGACTCCTGACCCGGGTTATTCACGTATCCAGGGAAAGGTGCGACTGACTGTCATTCCCGCGAAAGCGGGAAGACGGACAGCCCGCAGGCGCGACGCTATTGTTTTCTTCGGCGATTGACTCGACTCTCCTTCAGCCGATTTCCGGCGGCCGGCTCGGCGGCCCATCGGTTCGTTGAAGTCGAGATGCCGGAAGACCCGGGTTCGCTGGAACCGCAAACGGAATGGCCCCGCCTCACCCGGCTACAACAGCCCCTCCTGCGCAAAGCTGACGTGTTCTTCGCGGGCGATGATGATGTGATCGAGAACGGCGATGTCCATCGTGCGCGCGGCGCTGACCACCGCCTGCGTGATCTGCCTGTCCTCGGGCGATGGCGCGGCGTGGCCGCTCGGATGGTTATGGACAAGGATGAGCCCGGCCGCGTGGTGCCGCAGGGCCTCTTCGACCACCCGACGCGGGTGCACGACCGCGCGATCCACTGTCCCCTCGTGCACAACCATATAGTCCAGGAGTTCGTGCTTGGAGTTCAGGAAGATGACGAGGAAGTTCTCGTTCTGCGCGCCGGCGAGCCGCGCCCGGGCGAAGTCGACCACGGCATCAGGCGCCGCAAACAGGTCCTTCTGCTTCAGCCCCTCAGCCATGTATTCCTCGCAACACCGCTTGACGAGCCGCAGGAGCACGGCGCTCCGCGGGGTGATCCCCTTGACGGACCTGAGTTCGTGGTCCTTCGCATCGAGCACGGCGGCAAAGCTGCCGAAACGTTTCAGCAGGTCCTTCGCGACACGCTTCAGATCAACGCGTGGCACCGCGTAGGTCAGCAGAAGCTCGAGGGCCTCGTATTCCTCCAGCCCGGCGCCCTCGGTGCGCGTGAACCGATCCCTCAATCTGGCCCGATGGCCAAGATAATGCGGTTTCGGTTCGCCTGCCGATCGTGCTTGCGGCATGCGGATGGCTCCAATTCCTTGCTTGGCGCGTAAATCTTTCCTAGAATCCTGGTGTGTCCGGGATTCTAGCAGAGAACAAAACGCATGTCAACCATCCTGATCGAGAAGCTGCACACCGCGCTGCAGAAGCACGCCTTGCTGCCGCGCGGGGGCCGGATCGTGGTGGCGGTCTCGGGCGGCGCCGATTCCGCGGCGCTGCTTCACGCGCTCGCGACTGTCAATCGAAAACACGACATGGCTTGGATGCTCCGCGCGGCGCATCTCAACCACGGCCTGCGCGGCAGGGAATCCGACGATGACGAGCTGTTCGTGCGGAGGCTGGCTCTCCGGCTCCGCCTGCCATTGACGGTCGCAAGGCTGGGGACGGCCAGGACGGTTGCGACGGCGAAGTCCTCCCGCTCGCGGAGAGGCCGCGACGGCGGCGGCCGGCGCCGCGCCGATAACAAGGCGCATCCGCCGCGTGACGAGGCGAGCCTCAGGTCCGCGCGGTACTCGTTTCTACGCGACGTCGCAAGACGGCACGCGGCCGGGTACGTGGTGACCGCGCATACGCTCGACGACCAGGCGGAGACCGTCCTGCTGAGGATCATCCGCGGGACCGGTGTCCGCGGGCTCGGCGCGATGCGCGAAGAGAGACCGCTGGCGGCCGACGGTGACCGATCCCGCGTGGACGTTCAGGCAAAGGGCGACACCGCACACTCGCGGGGAAAGCGGCCGGAAAGACCGGCCGCGCGCGGGGAGATCAGGCTTGTCCGGCCGTTGCTGACCGTCGCGCGTGGCGAAGTCCTCGAATACTTGAAGCACGAGCGGCTCTCGTACCGGGAAGACTCTTCAAACCGCGACCCCAGGTACGCCCGCAATTTCGTCAGGCATAGACTGATGCCCGTCCTCAGAAAGCTCAACCCCAACATCACGCGCGCACTCGCCGATCTCAGCGCTTCCGCACGGAAGACCGAGTCGTTCATCGATTTTGCCGCCACGGAGGCCGGGCCGCTCGTCGGCGCGCGACGCGAAGAGACCCGCTCATTGCTGAAGGTGTGCGACTTGAGAGCGCTCCCGGAACCAGTGAGATGGGCGATCATCCGGCGAGAGCTTGAGCGACTCGGCCTGAGGCGGATGCCCCGACGGGACGAAGACCGCCGGTCGGAGGAAATGCCCGAGTTCACGAGCGTTCACGCGTCCGGGCTCGAAGCCCTGCTCGCCGACAGCGCAGGCACGAAGACGATCGAGTTGCCGGGCGGCATCCGGGCCAGGCGTGTCTACGGGCTGCTCTCGCTGGAGACGTCGCCCGCCGCGCCGGCGCATCATTCGGGCTCGTTGATCCTGACAGTGCCCGGGCACAACCAGGTGCCCGAGCTCGATGTCTCTGTGGAGGCGGCGGTGATATCCGGAGTCGAGGCCAAGCGGTTGGTCGCGACAACGCTCGCACGGAAGGCATGCGCCGGCGGGAACGACGGCAGCGACACGCCGAGTCTGGACCGCCCTTTGCGCACGTCCGCCATGTGCTCGCGAAATCGCATGACAGGAGCCACACCTGCTGTCCGCCGGCCCGGAGCAGATTCGGCCGACACCGAGGAGGGGGACGGAAGGAGATACATGCCGGCATCTGTGGAGTGCTTCGACGCCGACACGTTGAATGGCGGGCTTGTAGTTCGAACATGGCTGCCCGGCGACAGGTTCAGACCGCTGGGCCAGCGTCACGCCAAGAAGCTGCAGGACTATTTTGTCGATCGCAAAGTCCCGCGCGACCTGCGAAAGAAGGTCCCGGTCGTCTGCTGCGGCAGCGAGATCATCTGGGTCGTCGGGCACCAGATCGGCGATGCGGTGAAATTGTCACGCAGGACTGCCCGCGTGCTCCGCCTGCGGTGCGTGAGACACAGCCCGCATCCGGCGGTCTAGCCCGCATCGTTCGTGAAGAGACGCGGACATGTCAGCCTTTTTCTCTGATTCTGCTGAAAAGACCCGATTTTGTCATTCTGAACTCGGTTCAGAATCTCCTTGTCCGGGGGTAGAGGAGATGCCGAAACAAGTTCGGCATGACAGCGAATCGAATTTCATGAATAGGTCGGGCTAGTGCCGCTTCAAGTTTGATTTCGGGTGTACAGCTTCTCCGTGCTCGTGCTCCTGCTCTTGCTCCTGTTGAGTGGCGCGGGCGAGAGCAAGAGCACGAGCAGGAGCAAGAGCACGACTGAAATCAAACTTGAAGCGGCGCTAGGTCCTCTGCTTCAGAACGAACAGCGCGATCTCCGGCCTCGTGCCGAACCGCACCGGCGGCGAGATGAGGCCGACGCCCTTGTGGACATACAGCCGGTTTACGCCCACCTCGTAGAACCCCGCGGCGTACTTCGCGCCCAGCTTCGACGGGACGATCAGCGTGCCGATGAGCGGGATCTGCACCTGCCCGCCGTGCATGTGGCCCGCCATCACGAACCCGAACCGGTACTCGCCGAACTCCTCGATGAGGTCCGGGTTGTGCATCATCAGGATGTTCGGAACGCCTGCCGGCAGCTTCGCCGCGACCCGGTCGATGCGCGGGCAGCCGGTCCAGAGGTCGTCGAGTCCTGCGACAGCGAGGGCCGCACCGCGCGTCTCGACGACGGCGACATCGTTGATGAGCACTTTGATACCCGCGTCCCTGATCGTACCCATGACGGCGGCCCCGCCCGCCCAGTTGTCATGGTTGCCGGGGACTGCGAATGTGCCGAGGGGCGGTTTCATGACGGAGAGCGCCTCGCAGCAAGGTTTCGCGAAGTGGGCGTGTCTCGTGACGAAGTCGCCTGTGATGCACACCAGGTCCGGGTTGAGTGCGGCGGCGTCGCGCGCGCAGTCTTCTATGAACGATTTCGAGACGACCGCGCCGACGTGGAGGTCGCTGAGATGGACAATGCGGAGGCCTTCGAGCGCGGGCGGCAGATCGGGGATGGGGATGTCGTACTTGTTGATCTTGATCCACCACGGCTCGACGAGCGTGGAGTACCCTGCCCCTGCGACCGCGGCGGTCCCGAGCCCGAGCGCGGCCCACTTCAGGAACCGGCGGCGGGAGATGTTCCGTTCTGTGGCCTGTTCATTCGCGGACTCGGCTGGTTTTTCCATTCGGCTTTCGGTGCCCTGCAAGCGACTGTTGACGGTCACTGGGACAGGATCGCTAGGTTCGTAGTAAGCGACGAAGGCCGCAGCCGGAGTCGCGTCGCCCCGCTGAGCCTACGTGTCTTGCCACAGACTCTCACAATCTAGAACTCGTCCCAGCCCCTTCCGTAGTCCATAGGCGGATACTTCTCGATGAGTTTTGCCACCCATACGTCGTCGTGGTCTCGAAGATACTCGTGTACGCTCGACCAGGACCACACATCCATCCGGTCAACGTATCCGTGCTTCACGGGATTCTGATGAAGGTAGTTCACGGTTGCCCAGTGATGTCGTTCGGTTCGGATATTCCTGTCGCTATGCCTATACCACACAGGGCGCCCCCGTTTGTTGTCACGTGAATTCATCTTCGTGGCAGTTCTGCTATGAGCCCTTCGAAGTAACTCGCCCAGGCGCACGGCACACGCGAAGTCTACCAAGACATGATAGTGATTCGGAAGAAAGACGAACGCATGGCAGACGACTCCTCCTGCAACCAACTCCCCCAGCAGCTCTTGACTGACGTATGACAGAGCTTGCGGACAATCGAACATCGGTTTGTGCTCGTAGCAGGCTGCGGTGATCAGGTATTCGCCTCCGAGGTCCGTGAAATGGGGCGGAGCATGTAGAGGAAATCCCTGCGACTTGCGTGCCCGCAACGTCTCCTCACGCTCTGCCCTGTTCATCTTCCGGTAGTCGTACATGGAGCCGGCCCCAGCCCGCAATCGAAGAAACGGCACTCCGCTGCGGCTGCGCGCCTTGCTACAAACTCACAAGTTCGTAGTAAGCGACGAAGGCCGCAGCCGGAGTCGCGTCGCCCCGAAGTCCGAAATCGCAAATCCGGGATCAAAGACAC
>JAVHLO010000128.1:3621-8819 GCA_031082105.1 Planctomycetota bacterium | reverse complement strand
CGGTTACCGTCCGCGTGTTGGCCTGGAACGCGCGCTGGGTCACGATCAGGTCGGTGAACTGCCTGGCGATGTCGATGTTCGACTCCTCCAGGAACCCGCTGCGGACGTTGCCGCGCGCGAAGCTGCCCGGCGTGCCGACCAGCGGCAGCCCGGAGTTCGTTCCGACCCTGAACATGTTCCCGCCGAGGACTTCGAGTCCGTTGTTGTTGGCGAAGCGCGCCATCGCGATCTGCCCGATGGTCCTGGTGAGGCCGTTGTCGAAGATGCCGGTGATGACACCGTCGGTGCCGACCGCATAGTCCACGAGCGTTCCCATCCCGTAGCCGTCCTGGTCTACAAGCGCGACCTCGGACAACTGCGAGGCGAAGGCCGTGAGCTTCGCGTGGTCGACGGAGACGATGAGCGGCGTCTGGGCCCCGCTGTTGGCCAGGTCGATGCTGATGGCGGCCTGCGGGTTCTCCGAGAAGTACTGTCCATCGGTACCGAAGTTGACGTACCCGGTCCCGACGACGCGGTTCGGGCCGTAGTTGTCCACGGCCTCGCCGAACCACCGCCAGACCGTGCCCGTGTCCGACCTGCTCTGGAACACGTAGGTTATCTCGATGGTGTGGGCCGCGCCGAGCGAGTCGTAGAATGTGGCGTTGCTGACGATGCTCTCGCCCGCGGCTTCCTCGATCTCTGTGAAGGTCGTCAACCTGTTGCCGTTCTCGGAGATCTCGATGTTCTTCAACTCGTTGAAGAGTCCGGCATTGCCCGAGACGCGGACTACGCCGAGCGCCGACTGACGGTCCTGTACGGCGGGCGTGCCGGGCACTGCGCCGCCGGTCCCGAGCGCGACTCTCGCCTGCTCATTGATCTCCCAGAGGTTCCCGACCACCGGCAGCGGCACCGTCGCATCGAGCGGAAGGACGAAGTTCAGCACGTTGTTCGTGCCGCCGCCCGCGCTGGCGATCGAGGCGATCTGCGCGATCTGGCCCGCGCCCGCGCCGGTCGTGAAGCGGATGAAGTCACCGGCCTCAACACCGAGCGTGCCGAAGTTCACCGTGATGGCCGCCTGGTACTGTGTCGCAGTCAGCGCTTCACCGGCCTGGAACGAGCCGGAAGTGATCAACCCCGAGTACGTATCGTCGCCGCCGTTGTTGATGCCCAACACCTGCCTGACGAAGGTCATCAGCTCGGTGAGCGTCGTGCCGGTCGCATCAATTCCCGGCTGGGGCGGAAGCGTATCCACCTGGAACCTCATGGTGGGCAACTCGCGGTTGCCCTTGGTTGCGGTGATCTCAATGATGTCACCTGTGGCCAGGAGGAAGTCGACATCCGGCCCGCCGCCGGCCCCGCGCCGGCCCAGGTTCGTCAACAGCGTGTTGAGCGCCGCCTGGTTGCCGGGCCCCGGGATTGTCACGTCGACAAACACCTCGGATTCAACGACGGTCCCGCTGTTCGCCAGGTCGCCGTCCGCGTTCAGGTTGCCGTCGAATTCCGCCACGTTCGTCGCGCGCGCAATCACGAGGTCGCCGATCGGGATCTCCAGGTTTGTCACCGGTCCGCCGGGCGCCAACTGGAAGGTCGTGAAATCGGCCTGCCAGCCTTGCACGATGTAGCCGTTCGTCGGATTGTGCATGAGGTTTGCGGGGTTGATCGAGAAAGCGCCGTCTCGCGAGTAGACCGGCTGGCCCGAGACGTCGTTCAGGATGAAGAACCCGTCACCTTCGACCGCGAGGTCGCCCGTGATGCCGGTAGCGTTGAGACCTCCCTGTCTGAAGTCCTTCGATGTGTCGCCCACGAGCACACCAAGTCCAAGCTGTTTCGGGTCGATGCCACCAAGAAACCCCTGCGGGGCCGAGCCAAAGCTCAAGGTCTGGCTGAGCATGTTCTGGAAGTTCGCGCGGCCGACTTTGAAGCCTGTGGTGTTGGCATTCGCGAGGTTATCGCCTATTACGTCAATGCGAAATTGGTGGCTCTGCAGACCCGAAATGGCCGAGTTCAAAGCCCTAAGCAGAGCCATTGTAATACTCCTTTCACCGGGGCGCAGCGTCGAATCATCAGAAGAGCCGCGCCCGACAGAGATTTTGCAATACTATGAAAGCAACGTGTAGAGCATCTCACTGACGCTGTCGATCGCGACCGGCTGGTTGTTCACGATAAGACGTATCTTGTCGTCGGTCACGGTGACACGCTGGACGATTCCTTCGACCGATTCGCCGGAATCGGAGACGCCCCGTACAAACTTGCCGATGAGACTCCCCGCGGACGCCATTTCCTGCATGCGGCCCAGGTCCCTGATGCCGTCCGTCAACGCCGAAACGGCCTCGAGGTTCTGGATGCTCGCAAGCTGTTCCATGAACCGCTGGTTGTCCATCGGCGCAAACGGGTCCTGGTTCGACAGCTCGGAAATGAGTATCTTCAGAAAATCCTCACGGGCAAGCAGAGATCGAGCCACCGCGGATGTCTGACTCGAGCCCCCAACCGGGTTCACTTCTGGCATGTTACATCCTCCTATGAGACCTGATTCCGGGCCGTGTCCGCGGGAGCGCTCCTGCCGCTCCATCGCGGTCGCGATTCGGATCAGGCGACGAGATCAACAAGCTGCATCCGCAGCGAAGCCCGCCTGTGTCCGGCCGTTTCAGCGGACGCCGCCGCATCGCGCCTGCGCTCGTCGAACCACGTCGGTGCGCCGTAGACATTGTCCTGCGGGTGGTTGAGCTCGAACCGGTTCGCAAAACTCTGACCGCTCTCGCCGCCCGTGGTCACATTGAAATTGCCCACGTGCACGTCGTTTCTCTCCAGGGACTCTTTCAACTGGTCCGCGTTGCCGAGAATCATCGATCTGGCGGCCTGCGTTTCCGTCCGCATTGCGACGGACAGGACACCGTCCTTGAGGACGAGATCGATCCTGAGTCCGCCGAGGTTGGGCGGATGAAGGTCCATTCGGAGCTTCTGCTGGCCGGACCGTGCCGCGGCCTTCATTGCCGTGGCGATCTTCTCTATCATCTCGGCCTGGTTTGCGCCGGCCACTGCGGGCGATCCCGCCGCGCCCTGGTCAACTTGAAGCGCCTTGGAGTTGCCGCCGGTAGCGCTGATGCTCTGAACAACGCCCGACTCTTCCCTGATCGAGAATCCCACTGTCGCCGTCTGGTCCTTGAGACCCGCCTGGCCTGCGCCTGCAAGCGAGGACGCCTGCACCTGCGGCTGGGCGGTCTGCGCGCCCTGCGCCTTCGTGTCCTGGCCGGCCTGCGCCGCCTGGTCAAGGGCGGTGGCGGTCTGAGCCGCGGCTTGCGCATTGGCCTGCTGCGGTCTGACGCTCGCTACCTGGAGCCGCGCCGCCGTGTCAGCGATACCTGCGCCCGGCGTGACCGACACCTGTGCCGCGGGCGCATCGAGAGGCGCCTGCGCAGATTTGAGCGCCTCTTCGCTCGACCTGAGGAGCTGCGGCGGCAACTGCCGTTCGCCAAGCTCCATCGAATCAGGCATCGGCTGAGGGGCCGGCACGATCGGCTGCTGCTCTTTCGCAACCTGTCTGGCTGCGGCCCCGTCGCCGGTAGGTTCAGTAGGCAGCACAGGCGCGTTCTCGGCGTCTGCGCCAACCAGCGCCTCCTGCGCGACCACGGGCGCCGACGTGGCGTCCGCCGCGGTCTCCACAGGCACGACAGGGGCCGGCTGGTTGCCCGAATCACCGATCACCGGCACTAGCAGCTCGGGTGCCAAGACGTCTGCGGGGCTTTCGTCCAGGGTCTCTTCGGACCCGACCAGGTTCCCGACATTGTCCGGGTTTTGTGTCTGTTGCGACCCATCAGTGGTTTCCGAATTACCTTCCTGCTGCTCGGTTCTCGTTTGACCGGGTCCGGAAGTCCTGTTGTCAATAGTCTCCTTTTCCGTTGCGGCTCCGGAAGCGGAAGAGTTGGACTGACTAGTCGTCGGTTCCGTCGCCGGATCCTCCGCCGACTCCGCCGCCGGTTTCGCAACCGCCGCGTTTCTTTCCGGACCCTCTGGAGAGGGTTCCATCCTAGAATCCGCAAGACCTTTTGTCTCCGAACGAGTGTCGCCGATCTTCATCCTTGATTTCTCCAGTTTCCCGGCATTGAGCAGGTCCGTGAAAACCTGGCCGAATGCTCCCGTGACTTGCGCCGAACCCTGGCCAACCATGCCGGGCCAGAGTCGGGACACACCTTTCAGGGAGAGTCCGTTCACGACTGCTTGTTCCATAGTTTTTCACCTCCTTTCACGGAACGCTGCGGGATCCCGGGGGCCTCCTGGCTTGCCCCCGACGCACCCCAGTCCTGCCGGGAATCAAAAATCACATCCTGCCCGGCGTCCTCGTCCTTGAGACCGAAAAAGTCACTTGTCCCTGTGACTCCCACGAACATATGATTCTGAAAGGGCAGCCGGCCGCCTACCGCTCCCTTGCGGTCACGGCACTGATTTCTCAATTTCAAATGTCACGGACCACTAGTCCAGCTCCTTGGACACTTCCTCCGTCCGCGCCTTGACCTTCGGGTCCAGCGATTTCTGCATCTCCTGGAGAATTTTGGACACGGTGCGCGCATCGAGCTCGCGCAGATAGGTCATGGTTGTCTTCAAGTCCCACTGCATGACTATTCCGACAACGCTCTTGGCCGGTACGGTCTCAAGCAGTTCCTTGGTCTTTGCGAAATCGCTGCTCGCGACCAGGTCCGCGTGGGTCTTTTTTGCGTCCGCGAAGGCCTGCTTCTCTGCCTGGAAAGCAGCCCTCGCCTGGGCGAAGGCCGCCTTGTCGTCTTCCAGTTGTTTCTGCGCGACCTTATGCGCCATCTCGATCGTGGCGGCATCGCTCCTGCGCTGCTCGATCTCCTTTGCGTGGTCGGCCTTCTGTCTTTCGAACTCCTCCAGGCTGAGCGCATAGTCCGCGGGGGCGATTTGTTTCACGGTCTCGACCGTCTCCTTTTCATATCCCAGGAAGATTTTTGCGGCTGTCTTTGCCTTTGGCAGCGACGTCTTTCCCGAGACCCAGAGGAATATGACGAGCCCCGCCGCAATGGCAACGAGGGTCACGCAGATGATCTGCACACCGACCCAGATCTGGCCAAGCACATCTTTCACTCGCTTAGGTAACATGAAACCGTCCTTACTCTACGTTCGCTGCAACCATCTGGAACTGAACGGACCCCACCTCGTCAAGGAACTTCCGTTCGTCCACGGCCACCTCGTGCGTGTAGGCCGCA
>JAVHLO010000128.1:0-3611 GCA_031082105.1 Planctomycetota bacterium | reverse complement strand
CCGCAAACCTTTTCTCGCGCAGCCGCTCCATTACCTTTCTGGCCTTGGTCGCCTCCACCAGCGCTTCGCGGGCGGAATTCTCCGCGCCGATCAGGCGCTGAAGGTCCTGGCCGCCGAGCGTCTGTCTCTTCAGCAGGACGTTGAGGAAACGCCTGTGCGCAAGGACATCCTGCACGTCGACCCTGCCCCGTTCCAGGCGGGCGATGTCGGCCTTGCAACCGATCTCCTCCGCGCGCAACCGTCTCATCAGTTCCTTCTGCGCCGCGACAGCCCTGCGCGCGGCGGCAAGGTCGCGGGCCTTCTCGTCCTCCACCTGCTTCCGGAGGTTCAATACCGGCTGCAGCTTGAACCGAAACGCGCGGGGCATATCACTTCATCAACTCGATGAGTCTCGCAACGGTATCTCCGAACGGACAGACCTCGTCGAACCGCTGCTTGAGAAACTCGTTTATCCTGTCAATCATGCCGATCGCCCTGTCGATCTCCGGGTTGCCGCCTTTCGCATAGGCGCCGATGTTTATCAGGTCCTCGGCGCTCCGGTACGTGGCCAGGATCGATCTCATGCGTGTAGCCGCCTGTACGTGCTCCTTCGATACGACGTCGATCATGAGCCGGCTTATGCTTGTCAATGGGTCGATCGCGGGATAGTGTCCTCTGTTCGCCAGGTCTCTCGACAGCCAGACGTGTCCGTCGAGTATGCTCCTGGCGGTATCAGCGATCGGCTCGTTGATATCGTCGGCCTCCACCAGCACGGTGTAAATTCCTGTGATGGACCCGCGGACATCGCGACCGGCGCGTTCGAGCAGCCTGGGCATCATTGCGAAGACCGAGGGCGGGTATCCCTTGGTCGTCGGCGGCTCGCCCGCCGAAAGCCCGATCTCGCGCTGTGCGTTTGCGGCCCGGGTGATCGAGTCCATCATCAACATGACATCCGCGCCCTGGTCACGGAAGAACTCCGCAATGGCGGATGCGGTGAACGGCGCGCGGACCCGCATCAAGGGCGGCTCGTCGGACGTAGCAACTACTACGACCGACTTGCGCAGCCCTTCCGGCCCGAGGTCGCGTTCGATGAAATCCCTCACCTCCCGGCCGCGTTCGCCGACGAGCGCGATGACGCACACCTGCGCGCTCGTGAATTTCGCGACCATGCCCATGAGCAGGCTTTTGCCGACCCCGCTGCCCGAGAAGAGACCGAGTCGCTGGCCGCGGCCGCACGTCGCGAGGGCATCGACGGCGCGGATACCGGTGCTGATAGACTGGTTTATCCGCGGCCTCGTGAGCGATTGCGGCGGTCTGGCGTACAGCGGGTTCATGGTAGTTGTGAGAAGCGGCGGGCCGTCGTCGATCGGCCTGCCGCGCGCATCGACCACGCGGCCTATCAGCTCCCACCCGACCGGGACGAGCTGGCTGCCCGGCAGATGCCGGACCTGATCGAACCTCTTTATCCCCTCCATCTCGCCGAGCGGCATGAGCAGCGCGTGGTCTTCACGGAATCCGACAACCACCGCCTCGACCGGTCGCGACGCGAACGAGGGCGCGACGACGCACAGGCTGCCGACCGGCACGGAGAGCCCCTCGCACTCGATGACCAGGCCGATGACCTTGACGACGCGCCCGCAGAGCTGCATCGGCGTGACCTCGCTGATGAGCCGCAGCTCGCGCTCGAAGTAGCCCTGCTCGGTCTTGTTCAAGGTTGTCGTTTCCGTACCGGTCATAGTTTGTCGGCTCCAGTTCTGGATTCCCGCTTTGGCGGGAATGACAGGCTGTCGCTACTTTTCCCCAATTCGTGAATGATGCCGGCTATCCCAGCAATATCCTTTCGATCTCACCCAACTGGGTGGCGATATCGGCGTTCACCGACGCGGTTCCGGACCGGACGATGCATCCACCAGAGGCAACGCCGGGATCACTTTCCACTTTCGCGCTATCGACTCCCTCGAAGGAGCGCAGCATGCCCGGGAGCAGCTTCTCGGCTGCGGCAAGGTCCGAGGGGTTCACGCTCACGACCAGTTGCTGCTTCTTGCCAATGAGATCAACGGCACGCGCGACGTTCGCCTGCAGCACAGAAGGATCGATTTTCACTTCTTTCTTTACGATCCGTTCGGCTATTGAAATCGCAAGCCTGATCAGATCGAGCTTGGCGCCCTTCTCGGCGAACTTGAGTTTCTCCTCCAGCCCCTTCACAAGCTCCGCCTGGAGCTTCAGGAGTCCGCCCGATTCCGCCGCGAGCTTCTTCTGCGTCTCATGCAGACCCATTTGCCTGCCTTCCGTGACGCCGGCCTCGGTTCCGGCCTTTCGCCCCTCTTGGATCCCCTGTTCGGCTGCGGCCTGCTTGAGCCGCTCGCTTTCGACCATGGCGGCCTTTATGATCTCGCGGGCACGGGCCTGTGCGGCTGCGATGACGGCCGCGGCCTCGCGCTCGATACTCTCGAGATTCAGCGGGCTCGCGCCGATCGCGCATGAATCGCTCGCGCCTTTGATAAGTCTACTCATCTAAACAATAATCTCCTCGACGCCGCCCCGACCCTGGATGATGACCTGGCCCTGCTCTTCGAGCCTGCGCACGATGTCAACGATCTTCTGCTGGGCGGATTCGACATCGGAGAGCCGGATCGGGCCCATGAACTCCATCTCTTCCTTGATCACATCGACGGCGCGTTTCGACATGTTCTTGAAGAACTTTTCCTTGAGCTCGGGAGTCGCGCTCTTGAGCGACCTTGCGAGCACGTCGTTGTCGATTTCGCGCAACACGGCCTGCAGGCCGCGGTCGTTCACAAGGATGATATCTTCGAACACGAACATGAGGCGCCGGATCTGGTCCACGAGATCCGGGTCCTCCTCTTCGAGCGTCTCGAGGATGCTGCGCTCCGTGGCGCGGTCGGCCAGGTTGAGAATCTCCGCGACGGACTTGACGCCGCCCGCCTCATGGCGTTCCTCGCTGACAATCGCGGCGAGCTTGCGCTCGAGGGCGTGTTCCACCTGGGCCAGCGATTCGGGGCTGGTGTGCTGGATGGCCGAGAGGCGTTTGACCACTTCGAGCTGCTTCTTGGCGGGAAGGCCCTGGAGCACCTCCGCAGCCTTGTTCTTGCCCATGTAGGCGAGAATCAGGGCGATCGTCTGCTCGTGTTCGTCCTGCAAGAACGTCAACAGTACGGCCGGGTCGGCGCGCTGCAGGAAATGGAACGGCGAACTCTTCATGGACATTTCGATGGTTTCGATGATCCTGGTGACCTCTTCCGGCGGAAGGACACGCTCGAGCAACTGCCGCGCATAGGGAACGCCCCCCTGTTC
The DNA here is from genome assembly GCA_031082105.1 of Planctomycetota bacterium. Lineage (GTDB taxonomy): Bacteria > Planctomycetota > MHYJ01 > JACQXL01 > JAVHLO01 > JAVHLO01. The sequence continues at coordinate 320 of JAVHLO010000128.1, read as the reverse complement.
CACATACTGTTGCGCCATCGCCGTGTGGTAGAAATCTTCGATGATCCTGTCCCGTTCTTCACGCGCGACATCTTCCAGCCTGGCAATCTCGACGCTCAGGTGCTCGACGGTATCCTTGTCCAACTGCGCGAGCACTCTGGCGGCCGCATCCGGGTCGATCGAGACCAGGAGCACGGCGGCCTTTTGTGCGCCCGACATGGTGTCTTTTTTGCGTGAGTCAGGCATTGAGCATCCCCCAGCAACAGCGCGTCACCTACTTGGCCATCCATTTCTTCAACAACAAGGCTGCGGAGCGCGGGCTGCGCTTGACGAGTTCCTTT